>CAZYWR010000765.1:0-8262 GCA_964651185.1 uncultured Polyangiales bacterium | reverse complement strand
CGCCGAGCTGCATCGACATCTCGGTGCCCACGCGCGCGCCCGCGACGCGCGAGAGGCCGCCCGGCATCACCACGTAATCGTCGCGCCCGGCGACGGCGAAGCAGCGCACGACCAGCGGCCGCGGCTCGAGCGCGCCCTCCTTGAGCAGCGGCGTGGTCGAGCCCTGCACGTGCTCTTGGATCACGTACTTGCTCGGCTCCGCCTCGATGCGCGCGCGCAGCTCGGCGCGCGCCTCTCGATCGAGCTCCGCCGTGAACACCGGCTTCACGAAGGCCGTCGGGTACGTGTACTTCACCACGGCGTCGTCGAGCATCGCGAGCCCCTCGCGCAGCGCCTCCGGATCGCCGCCCCAGCAGGTGCGCACCGAGTCGAGCAAGAGCGGCTCGCCGAGCAGTGAGCGCGAGAGGCGCCCCAGGTAGGCGACGAACGCGGGGCTCTGCACGAGGCCGCTGCCGAGCGGACTGGCGATCGCGATGTTGCCGGCGCGCGTCGCCTCGACCAAACCGGGCACGCCTACCATCGACTCCGGTCGCAGCTCGAGCGGATCGCAGAAGTCGTCGTTGACGCGCCGCAGGATCACGTCGATGGGCGACAGGCCGCCCAGCGTTTTCAAGTACACGCGGTCGCCGCGCACCGTCAGGTCGCCGCCGTTGACCAACGTGTAGCCGAGGTACTGCGCCAGGTAAGCCTGCTCGAAGTAGGTGGCGTTGTCGGGCCCGGGCGTAAGCAGCACGATGCGCGGATTGTCGCGGTTGTGCGGCGCCAAGCTCTGCAGGGTGCCGCGCAGCGCGCGGAAGAACGGCGCCAGACGCTCGATCTGACACTCGCGAAACGCCTCCGGGAACGTGCTCGAGATGACGATGCGATTCTCGAGCGCGTAGCCCGCCCCGGAGGGCGCCTGCGTGCGATCTTCGAGCACCGCGAACTGCCCGTCCGCGCGCCGCACCAGATCGGCGGCGTAGAGCGGCAGCCACAGCGAACGCGCGACCGGGACGCCATGGCAGGCCCGCAAAAAGCCGGGATTCTCGAACACCAGCTCGGGCGGCAACGCGCCGTCCGCGAGGCAGCGCTGCGGTCCGTACAGATCGTGCAAGAGCGCGTCGAGCAGGCGCGCGCGCTGCGCCAGCCCGGCTTCGATCGCGTCCCACTCGTGGCCCGCGATCAACACCGGAATCGGCGACAGGTTCCAGGGCCGCTCGACCCCGCGTGGATCGCCGTAGACGTTGTAGCTGACGCCGTTTTCGTGCAGCAGCGCCTTGGCTTTTTCCCAACGGCGCTCGAGCTCGGCGGGGCCGAGCGCGTCGACGTGCTCGAAGAACTTGCGCCAATGCGGGCGAAGCGCGCCGTCCGCGTCCTTCAGCTCGTCGAACACCCCAGGCGGCGGCGCGTACGCGGCGGCAAGCGAGGACACCCGCGGGGACGTACTTTCGGCGAGCATCGCCCCAATGTTAGAGAACCGGTCGCCGCAGGTCGAGGGTGAGCGGCAGCTCCTCGCTGCGCGTGAGCGGCGGTACCGGCGCCCGGCCGAGCGTATGGCCGAACGGGAAGAAGCGCGCGACGCGCCGGCTCTCGGCTTCGAGGGCGTTGCGCGGGAACTTGTCGTGCGCGAGCCCGCCCGGGTGCGCGACGTGGTACGTGCAGCCGCCGAGCGAGCGGTCCGACCATTCGTCGAGCAGATCGAACACGAGCGGCGCGTGCACGGGGATCGTGGGGTGGAGCGCGGTGGGCGGCTGCCAGGCGCGGTAGCGCACGCCGGCCACGTATTCGCCGGCGGTGCCGGTGGGGTGCAGCGGGACACGCCGTCCGTTGCAGGTCACTGCATGGCGCGGGTCGGTCATGTTGCGCACGAGCACTTGCAGGCGCTCGACCGAAGAGTCCACGTAGCGCACCGTGCCGCCGCCGCCCGGCTGTTCGCCGAGCACATGCCAGGGCTCGATCGCTTGGCGCAGCTCGAGCTCGACGCCCGCGTGGGCGACCCGTCCGAGGAAGGGGAAGCGGAACTCGTACTGCGGCTCGAACCAGGGCGCGTCGAACGGAAAGCCCGCGTTTCGCAGATCGTCGATCACGTCTGCGAAGTCCTGATGCACGAAGTGCGGGAGCATCCAGCGATCGATCAGGCTCGTGCCCCAGCGCACGACCTGACGCTGGTAAGGCTCGCGCCAGAACCAACCGAGCAGTCCGCGCACGAGCAGCTGCGCCGCGCAGCTCATCTTCGAGTCGGGCGGCATCTCGAACGCGCGCAGCTCGAGCAGGCCCTGGCGACCCGAGGCGGAGTCGGGGCTATACATCTTGTCGATGCACATCTCGGTGCGATGCGTGTTGCCGGTCACGTCCACGAGCAGGTGGCGCAACGCCCGATCGACGAGCCAGGGCGGAGGCGAGTCTGAATCGCGCAGCACGCCGTAAGCGATGTCGAGCTCGTACAGGCTGTCCTGGCGCGCCTCGTCGAGCCGCGGCGCCTGGCTCGTCGGCCCGACGAACAGCCCGGAAAACAGGTATGAAAGCGACGGGTGGTTGAGCCAGTAGGCGGTCATGCTGCGCAGCAAGTCCGGCCGCCGCAGGAACGGACTGTCCGCAGGGGTCGGTCCACCGAGCGTGATGTGGTTGCCGCCGCCGGTGCCGGCGTGGCGCCCGTCGATCATGAACTTGTCGGTGGCGAGCCGGCACTCGCGCGCCTCTTCGTAGAGGGCCAGCGTGTTGGACACCACTTCGCGCCACGAACGCGAGGGATGGATGTTGACCTCGATCACGCCCGGATCGGGCGTCACCTGGATGCGCTCGAGGCGATGGTCGCTCGGCGGATGGTAGCCCTCGATCTGCACCGGCAGCTCGAGCGCAGCGGCCGACTCCTCCACGTGCGCGATCAGATCGAGGTACTCCTCGAGCATCATCAAAGGCGGCATGAACACGTGCAGAATGCCGTCGCGCGGTTCGATGCAGAGCGCCGTGCGCACGAGATCGCCAGCCGACATGCCGCGGCCGGGGAGCGGCGGATTGGCCGGGCTGGTGCGCGGCACGGTCTCCGCCGCGCCCTTTTCGCCCCGCGGTTCGCCGAGCGCTTTGCGCGAAGGCAGGATGGTGCGCGGCGCCATCGGATCGCGCGGGAGCGATAGCGGCATGTCGCCCGGCGCTTGCCAAGGCAGCGAGTCGAGCGGCAGACGAAAGCCCATCGGCGAATCGCCCGGCGTGAGATACATGCGCTCGCCGCGCAAAAACCAACGACCGCTCTCCCAGGCCAGCCGATCGCGATCCCAGTACGGCCGTAGCGGCACGGCGTAGCCGGTCGTCGCATGGAGGCCCGTCTCGAACACGCGGCGCAGCCGCGCGCGCTCCTGCTCGTCTTCGAGCTTGGCGTCGAGCGGGTCCACGTTCACGGGCAGCCGCCGCTCGCGCCACAGATAATAGAAGGTGTCTTCGTAGCCGGGGATCACGAACTGCTGGCCCAGCGCGAGCCGCCCGACTAGCTCGCGCATCAACGCGTCCGCTTCGGCGGCGCCGTGCCCGGGCGGATGGGCCTCGTCGGCGAACAGACTGCGATCCCGCCACACCGGCTCGCCGTCGCGCCGGAAGTAGCAGGAAAACGCCCAGCGCGGGAGCGGCTCGCCCGGATACCACTTGCCCTGGCCGTGATGCAGGAGCCCTCCGGGCGCGAACCGGTGCTGGAGCCGCTTGACCAGCTGGTCCGCGTAGCGGCGCTTGGTCGGACCGAGCGCGGTCGTGTTCCACTCGTCGCCTTCGGGATCGTCCATGGCCACGAAGGTCGGCTCCCCGCCCAAGGTCAGCCGTACGTCGCCTGCGGCGAGCGAGCGCTCCACCTGGTCGCCGCACGCGATCAGCTGCTCCCACTGCGCGTCGCTGAACGGCTTGGTCGGGCGCGGCCGGTCCTCGATGCGCGTGACCTCCATCGAGAACGCGAAGTGCTCTTGGACCTTGTCGTCGTCGTCCTCCGCGTGCCAGGAGTAGGCACCCGTGATGGGCGCCGCCGAGCCGGGCTCCGCGGTGCAGGCGAGCGGGATGTGGCCCTCGCCGCACATGAGCCCGCTCGTGGCGTCGAGACCGATCCAGCCCGCGCCCGGCAGGTAGACCTCGGTCCAGGCGTGGAGGTCGGTCACGTCCTCGGACACGCCGGCCGGTCCATCGACCGGCTTTTGATCCGCGACGAGCTGGATCGAATAACCCGAGACGAAGCGCGCCGCGAACCCGAGCTCGCGCAGCACGTGGACCATCAGCCAGGCGAAGTCGCGGCAAGAGCCGTGGCCGCGCGTGAGCGTCTCCTCGGGCGCGAACACGCCCGGCTCCATACGGATGTCGTAGCGCAGCGAGCGCTGAATCAGCTGGTTGATGTCGACCAGCACGTCGATCGTGCGCCGCGCGGGCCGCGCGATGTCGTCGCGCACGCGGCCGACCAGCTGCGCGAAGCGCGCTCCGCCCTCGCCGCGCTCGAGGTAGGGCATGAGCTCGCGCTCGAGCGCCGGCTCATAGGTGAACGGGACGTGCTCGGCGTCCTCCTCGAGAAAGAAATCGAATGGGTTGATCGTGGTCAGGTCCGCGACCAGGTCGACCTCGACCTTGAGCTCGCGCGTGAGCTTCGGGAACACGAAGCGCGCCTGCCAGTTGCTGAACGGGTCCTGCTGCCAGTTGAGGAAGTGCTCGCCCGGCGTGACCTTCAACGCGTAGGCTGTCACGGGCGTGCGCGAGTGGGGCGCGGGCCGCAAGCGCACGACGTGCGGCCCGAGCAGGACGGGGCGGTCGTAGGTGTAGTAGGTCGTGTGGTGGAGCGCGACGCGGATTCCCATGGATGAGCTCTTTCTAGTGACCCGCTCCACGAGATAGGAAGAGCGGGTTTCGGATCCGTTTCTCGATCGTCAAAAGCGCGCCGAAGCGCACTTTGTCGGATGTCGTCGCGCCCCTTCATGCTTACATGAGCAGCGTGCTGCAAGTCGTCTCGAACGCAAGGAATGGGTTGTTCAAGAGTTATCAACCGCTCGCCGGCGCGTACGACGAGATGGTTCAAGCCGACGGCTCCCCCCGACCGCACACGCGCCGCATCCACACGTTGCTCGACGGCATGGCTCCCCCGGAGTTCGCCCGTTACCAGTCGCTCGCGGAGCTGTCACTCTTCAATCAAGGCGTCACCTTTTCGGTCTACTCGGATCAGCAGGGCACGGAGAAGATCTTCCCGATCTGCCTGGTGCCCCGGGTCATCAGCGCGGCTGAGTGGGCGCGCGTCGAGCGCGGCCTCGTGCAGCGCATCCGCGCGCTCAACTTGTTCCTCGACGACATGTACGGGGAGCAGAAGATCTTGAAGCAGGGCATCATCCCGCCGTACTTGGTGCTGGCGGCGAAGCAGTACGAGAGCAGCCTGCGCGGCATCGAGGTGCCGGGCGGCGTGCGTATCCCGATCGCCGGCATCGACCTCATCCGCGGTCCGGACGGAGTGTTCCGGGTGCTGGAAGACAACGTGCGCACGCCCTCGGGCGTGTCCTACGTCGTCGAGAACCGGCTCGTCACCAAGCGCATCTTCCGGGAAAACATCGAGATGAGCAGCGTGCGTTCGGTCGAGCAGTACCCGATCGAGCTCGCGCACACCTTGCGCGCGATCGCCCCGGGCGGCGACCACAACGTCAATATGGTCGTGCTCACGCCCGGCATCTACAACTCGGCCTACTTCGAGCATTCGTTCTTGGCACGCCACATGGGCATCGACTTGGTCGAGCCGTCGGACCTGTTCGTGGACGAGGATACGGTCTTCGTGCGCACCACCCACGGGCCCCGCCGCGTGCACGTCATCTACAGGCGCATCGATGACGCCTACCTCGACCCGAAGTTCTTCCGGCCGGACAGCCTGCTCGGCGTACCCGGCCTCATGGGCGCATACGCCAAGGGCCGGGTCAGCCTGGCCAACGCGCCCGGCAACGGCTGCGCCGACGACAAGGCGGTCTATCCCTTCGTGCCCGACATGATCCGCTACTACCTCGGCGAGGAGCCGAGCCTGGCGCAGGTCGACACGTACGTGTGCGCCCGGGAAGACGAGAAGAAGTACGTGCTCGAGCATCTCGAAGCGCTGGTGGTCAAGGCGGTCGACGAGGCGGGCGGCTACGGCATGCTCATGGGCCCGCAGTCGACGGCTGCGCAGCGCGAAGAGTTCCGGCGCCGCATCGCGGCCGAGCCGCGCAAGTACATCGCGCAGCATCGCATCGAGCTCTCGGCTTGTCCGACGTGGGATCCAGCGCGCGAGCGGCTGGCGCCGCGCCGGGTCGACTTGCGCCCCTTCATCCTCACGAGCCCTGAGGGATCGTGGGTGTTGCCCGGCGGGCTCACGCGCGTCGCGCTGGTCGAGGGGTCTTACGTCGTGAACTCGAGCCAGGGCGGCGGCTCGAAAGACACTTGGGTCGAGCGGGAGGCGCTAGCGTGATCTCGAGGGTCGCGGACCATTGCTTTTGGTTTGGACGTTACATCGATCGCGCTGAGGCTTCCGCCCGGCTCTTGCAGGCCACGCGCTCGCTCGTGTTCGATGCCGACATCCCTGTCACGCACTGCTGGCAGCCGCTGGTGATCGTGTCGGGCGAGGAGGCGCCGTTCGTGGAGCGCCAGGGGCGCGACGCGCTCGGCAACGGTGAGCTGGTCCAGGAGTACATGACCTGGAGCCGGGAAAACATGGTCAGCGTCGCGAGCTCGGTGCGCGCCGCGCGCGAGTGCGCGCGCGCCATCCGCGATCAGCTCTCGCTCGAGCTGTGGGAGGAGATCAACGAGCTCTACCTGTGGTTCGGGCGCGAGACGACCGAGACGCTGTACTGGGAGAACCGCGAAGAGTTCTATCGCCACGTCCGGCGGAGCACGCAGCTCATCCTCGGGCTCGTGCGGAGCACGATGCTGCACGGCGACCCGATGCGCTTCCTCTGGCTCGGCGTGATGCTCGAGCGGGGCGGGCAGACGGCGCGCATGCTCGACATGCACCACCACACGATGATGCGCGAGGCGGCGCACGACATCGTGCGCATGGCGCTGTGGATGTCGCTCTTGCGCGCCTGCTCCGGGGCTGAGGGCTTCATGAAGAAGCACCAGGGCCGGGTCACCGCGCAGAGCATGGTCGAGTTCGTGCTCTTCGAGCCCGACTTCCCGCGCTCCATCCAGTACACGCTCAAAGCGGCGGCCGACCAGCTCGGCCGCATCTGGAGTGAGCCCACCCACAGTTCACGCGCACGTTTGTCGTCGCTGCTCGCCTGGCTCGAGTCGCAACGCTCGGAGCTCGAGATTAGCCAAGTGCACGCCGTGCTGACCTACGTAGTCGACGAGACCTCCGCGATCTGCTCGCGGATCTCCGAGGAGATCCAGGGGCCGCCGCACCCGCGCAGCGAGGCGCCCGCCGCGCCGGTGGTTGCGGCAGGGCAGGTGCAGACGCAATCGGCCTGACGCGCGGAGGTCGCCGGGCGGGTCGCGCACGCGCGCAGGGGGGTCGCGCATGCGCACCGGGGGGTCGTGCACGCGCACAGGGGTCGCGCATGCGCACGGGGGATCGTGCACGCGCACGGGGGGACGCGCACGCGCACGAGTACGGTCGCGAGCTGCGTGCTTTGGGTCAGGGGGCTACGGTGGTTGGCACCACTGCCTAAGCCGGCTTGATGCCTGGCGTGGCATTCGACAAGCCGACGGCGCCGCCTACACTCGCGCTCACCATGAGCGACACCTCGGGTACGAGCGGCGCGTTCGGCGTGCGCGTGATCGAAGGCGACTACGCCGCGCCGACGGCGGCCGCGGTCGCGATCGTGGCCGCGCGCTTCAACGACTTCATCGTGGCCAAGCTGATCGACGGCGCGCTCGACGGGCTCACGCGCCACGGCGTCGCCCGGGGCCGTATCACGCTGATCCGCACGCCGGGTGCGTTCGAGATGCCGCTGGCGCTCGCGCGCGCGGCGAAGAGCGGCAAGTTCGCCGCCGTGATCGCGCTCGGCGCGGTGATCCGCGGCGCCACCCCGCACTTCGACTACGTGTGCAGCGAGGTCGCGCGCGGCGCCGGCAAGGCCAGCGACGAGAGCGGCGTGCCGGTGTTGTTCGGTGTGCTCACGACCGACAGCATCGAACAAGCGGTCGAGCGCGCCGGCACGAAGGCCGGCAACAAGGGGTTTGACGCGGCGCTGGCTGCGATCGAGATGATCAACTTGAACGCCGCCCTCAAGGCGGCTGGCTTGTGAGCTTTCCTTCGCCCGTTCGTCGAGAGCGAGCTAGCTTGGACTTCATCACTTTTTGTTTGCGCGCTCTAGC
>CAZYWR010000764.1:0-3853 GCA_964651185.1 uncultured Polyangiales bacterium | reverse complement strand
CGTGCTGTACCTGCACGGGGGAGGCTTCGTCACTTGTTCGCCGGCTTCCCACCGCGACATCGTCGCGCGCGTCGCGGCGGCGTGCAGCATGCGCTGTTTCGTGCCGCGCTACCGGCTCGCTCCGGAGCATCCCTTTCCGGCCGCGCTCGACGACGCCGCCGCATGTTATCGCGGCCTGCTCGGCGTGGGCATGAACCCGCAAGGGCTATTTCTGGCGGGCGACTCTTCGGGCGGCGGTCTGTGCCTTTCGCTCTTGCTCAAGCTCCGCGATGAAGGGACACCGCTGCCGCGGGCGGCCGTGCTGCTCTCGCCTTGGGTCGATCTCGCTGCCGGCGCCGAGGAGCTTCGCGGGCGCGGTACGCTCGATTATCTGACGCCCGAGGCGCTCATCGACGCCGCCGCCCAATACGCGGGCGCGACGCCGCCCTCCGACCCGCTGATTTCGCCGATCTACGGCGACCTCGCCGGACTGCCGCCGCTGCTGCTGCAGACGGGCGCGAGCGAACTGTTATGCGAGCAGAACGAGCGCTTCGTCGACAAGGCGCGCCGAGCCGGCGTCGACGCACGCCAAGAAATCGAGCCGGGCATGCTCCACGCGTTTCCTTGCTTCGCCGGCATTACCCCGGCGGGCGGCCGCGCGCTTGCCGCGATCGCGACGTACTTAGCCCAGTTCGAACCCGCGAATGTGGCGCTCGCGTTGAGGGCCTCGAACGCAGGCAAGCGCCACACGGCGGCTTGAGCGGCACAGACGCGGCGGCCGCGCGAACCGCTTGCGCCCACTGAGGCAGCTGTGCACGGAGGCGCGCACAATGCGCGCGTCCAGAGTGCCACACACGATCTCTGCGCGCTGAAATCACATCGAAACCCACGATGCGTCAGATGGGCATGGACGTTGCTGAGTCAACGTTCAAGCGGCAAGACGGCGCCCTTCGAAGCGTCGCCGGCACGGGCCGCAAAGACCCGCGAGGACGACATGCCCGACTCACCGCTCGCCGTCATGAAAGGTCGGCCCCACACGCCGTCCCGGGCCCCCCTCGAGGGCTCGGGCCGCGGCGCCGCTCCGGCGGAACGCCTTGAGCCCCTGCTCGACGCCTTGCGTGCAGCGGCCATGCGCGTGCTCGAGGACCCGTCCTGCCGAGAAGACCTCTCGGATCGCCTGCGAGAGCTGTACGCGAGGCTCGAGGCGCAGGACGCCGCCTTGGACGCCGTGCTCACCGCGCGCTCGCACGGACCTTACGGGGCGCTCGTCGCTGGCCACATCGCCAGAGCGAGCGCGGGGCAGCTCGCCCGCGTCCGCCGCTTGATGCGACTGAGTGAGCGCGCAGAGGCCACCGAAGCCGCCCGCGCCGCGTGCGTAGGCGCGTGCGTTCTGGCCGTCGAGGCCAAGGCGCTCCGCGCGGACCTCGAGCTCCTCTTGCGCGAAACCGAGCTGCGCAAGGCGAGCTGATCTCGCGATCGCCCCGGGCGACCTGCGCAGCTTCGCTGGCGAGCATACGGTTCGACCGCGTGGTGGATGGGAACCGAGGCACGCGGAATGCATCGCGTGATCGGCAGAGCGCAGCGACTTTGCTGAGCACTCCACGGAGGACGTTTCGCCATGCCCGTCAGAGAGGCCTTTGCCTTGCAAGTTCGAGATTTGATGACTCGCAACGTCCACAGCTGCGGCGCGGCCCAACCCGCGAGCGACGCGGTGCGTGCCATGTGGGACTTCGACATCGGCTGCGTGCCGGTCGTGGACGCGCAATGGCGGCCGGTCGGCATGATCACCGACCGCGACATATGCATCGCGACGTACACCAAGGGCCGCCCTCCGGGCGAGATCCGCATCGCCGACGCGATGTCGGCCCAGGTGTTCACGTGTCGCGAGTCGGACACGCTCGCCACCGCCGAACGTACGATGCGCGAACATCAGGTGCGCCGCCTGCCGATCGTCGACCAGGACGGGAAGCTCGTCGGCCTCCTCTCGCTCAACGACATCGTGCTGGCGCGCGTGAGCTCCCCGGCTGCGAAGTTGAAGTCGCGCGTGCTCGGCGACGTCGAGCAGACCCTGGCGGCAGTCTGCCGGCATCGCGAAGCGCCGATCGGCGTGCAAGTGTAAGCGGTCTCCCTGCCCGCACGCGCTCGCGTTTCGCGCATCCGCTTCGCGCTGCGCGCACGTTCTGCGCGAGATCTTCGCGAGCGTACCGACGGCGCGGCTGCGCGAGGGCGGGGTCGCCGCGAGGTGCGGGGTCGCCGCACGCCGTGCTCGCGCCTGCATCGGCTGCCGTAAACGAGCCGCCGCTGCCCGCCGCTCGCGGCTAAAGAAAAGCCACGAGCAACAGCTCCAAGTTCACCTCGTCTTGCAAGCTGATCTTCGCGGCCACGCTGGCGGAGCCGACGTCGAAGTCGTTGCGGTTGAGCTTGAGCGTGCCTTTGAATGAGGTGGTGTCCACGCCCTCCCCGTTCTTTCCCTTCGTTACTTTGAAAGGGATGGTCACCTGCTTCTGCACTCCGTGAATCTCCAGCGGACCCGTTACGTTCAAGTCGGACCCGTCCTGGACGATGCGCTCGGAGACGAAGGTGATCTTCGGATAGCGCTTCACGTCGAAAAATTCGGGGCTCGAGAGGTGCTTGTCGCGCGTCCCGTTCTGGGTGTCGAGGCTCGCGGCGTCGATGCTGACCCGCACCTTGGCGTGCTCCGGTTGGTTCGGGTCGCCGTCGACTTGCACCGTGTAGCGCTTGAACTGCCCGTGCACGTCGAAGAGCACGGTGGAGGCGGTGAAGCCGATGCGGCTGTGTACCGGATCGAGTTTGAGCGGCTTGAATTCAGCCACGGCGACGGCCGCCAGAGCGCCGAGGACCAGCGCGACCAGTGCAATCGTCCCACGTGCCATGGCGGTCCTCCTCGACCCGACGCCGCCGGATCTCTTGCGCTTGCGAGCTAGGGCGCGCCGCGCTCTTCGTGCAGCCCGCGGCCCCACGCGACGAACGCAGAGAGCGCGGCCAACGCGATGTTGATCGGCAGCACCCTCAGCTCGCCGTGGAAGACGTTGATCGCCGCGAGACCCAGCGTGAGCACGACGAACCCGCTCGCGACTCCGCCCACGACCCGTTCGCGGCGGTGGAGCGCCGTCGGGATGAGCAGCGCGAACGCACCCAAGAGCTCGACCAAGCCGAGCAGACGAACGATCGGGACAGGCGCGATCTCCGCCCAAGCCATGCTCTCTATCAAGCGCTCGCTGGGCAATCCCAGCATCAGAACACCGCTCGCTACGAACACGAAGGCGAGCGCCATTTGCGCAGTCCACAAGCTGGCGTGAAGAAGCTTATGCGAAGCCAAAGCAGACCCCATGGTGGTAGACATAATTCCCCCTCTCGGCGCGAAGCCGGGCTGCTTTCCCTCTGATCTGTGTGCCTCCTTCGGCGAAGCGAAACAAGAGGGCGTGTAAAAAACGACGGGGAGTGCACACAGCGAAGCGGCGCGCCCGCCGAGAGCGTCGCTCTTCCGAGCGGCACGAGCGCTCACGAGGCCGACGGGAGCGCTTGATCCCGCCATCGAATTGTCACAATACACACACGCTTCTGCCTCGCCTTTCGTTCGCGCGCGCCTTACATCCCACGCTGGAGGTCGGCATGGATCCTCGCGTTCGCATGCTCTTGCTCGGATTCGGTGGCGGGGTCGCCGCCGCGCTTGCGTTCCCGATCGTGGTGCCCATCGTGAGAGAAGTCGCGCGTCCCGTAACCAAGGCGGTCCTGCGCGGCGGGTTAATCGGTTTCGACTACGTGCGGACGCACGCCGCAAAGATCACGGAGGCGCTCGAAGACATCGTGGCCGAGGTCAGCGCCGAGGTGAAGAGCGAGCTCGAGCGCCGCG
>CAZYWR010000763.1:0-12604 GCA_964651185.1 uncultured Polyangiales bacterium | reverse complement strand
GTCGGGTGCGTTTCGCTCGCCAGCGCCGGCGCGCACAGGGAGGCGGCGCGCGCTCGGCTTCCTGCTCGGCGCGGTCCTCCCGGCCTGCACCGGGACGATCGATTCAGGCCCGCTCGGACCGGACGGGCGGCCGGCGGGCAGCGCCGCTCCGAGCAGCGCCGCGGGCGCGGGCACGGGGGCGAGCACGAGCGCACAGCCGGGTACGCCAGCCGCCGCGAACAGCGGCTCCGACAAGAGCCAAGACCAGGACGGCATCGGCACCCAGGTGTTCGCGTTGTGCAGCGGCAGCCAGGAGACGCCTTCGCCGCGCCTGCTGCGGCTCATGACGCGGCTTGAGTTCCAAAACACGTTGGGCGACCTGCTGAACACGCAGAAGCCCGACGTCTCCAACTTGCCGCTCGAACCACGCGTACGCGGCTACGACAACAACGCGGCGGCGTCGGTGGTCACGAGCCGCCACCTCGACGAGTACCAGAACGTGCTCCAGCCGCTCATCGACCAGGCAGTCAGCCAGCAAAAGGGCGCGCTCGTCACCTGCCAGCAGACCGCGCCGGACTGCCCTTCCACCGTGGTCCAGAAGTTCGGCCTGCGCGCCTTTCGCCGTCCGCTCACGAGCGACGAGACCTCGCGCTACGCCGCGCTGTTCGCGTCGGACCTGACCGGCGGCGACTTCGATCAGGGCCTGAAGCTCGCGCTCACCAGCATGCTGATCTCGCCCAACTTCCTCTACCGCTCCGAGGTCGGCGAAAAGCGAGCGGACGGCACCTACCAGCTCACGCAATACGAGATCGCGAGCGCGCTCTCGTATCTGTATTGGGGTAGCATGCCGGATCAGACGCTCTTCGATGCCGCCTCGAAGAATCAGCTCAGCACCCAAGATCAACTCGAAGCCCAGGCGCGCAGGCTGCTCCAAGACAACCGCGCGCAGGCCCAGTTCGGCGAGTTCTCGTTGCAGTGGCTCGGCTCGGACAGTCTGGAGACGGCCTTCAAAGACACCACGATCTATCCCTCGTTCAACGACGGCGTACGCACCGCGATGCTCGAGGAGCAGCGCCGCTTCATGACCGACGTCGCGCTCGCCCGCGACGGCAAGTTCAGCGAGCTCTACCTCGCCGACTACGTGTTCGCGAACGGCGATCTCGCGCGCTTCTACGGCCTGAACCCGGCCGGCAACGACTACGCCAAGGTCACGGTCACGCCCGACTCGCAGCGCGGCGGTTTGCTGGGGCTCGGCGCGGTGCTGGCTTCGCAGGCGCACTCGAACGAGAGCTCGCCCGTCAAGCGCGGCAAGTTCGTGCGCGACCGCCTGCTCTGCCAGGACCTGCCGCCGCCGCCCGTCAACCTCGACACCACGCCGCCCGGGCTCGACCCCACGCTCACCACGCGCGCGCGCTTCGCCAAGCACACCGCCGATCCAGCCTGCAGCAGCTGCCACAAGTTCATCGACGGCGTGGGCTTCGGCTTCGAGGGCTTCGACGGCGTGGGCCAGAAGCGTACGCAAGAAAACGGGCAACCCATCGACACCACGGGCACGCTGCTCGGTCGAGAGGGCCTCAGCCAGAACACCAGCGAGACCTTCCACGGACCGCGCGACCTGGCCGCGCTGCTCGCGAACAGCCCGAGCGCGCAGAGCTGCTTCACGCTCCAGTACTTCCGCTTCGCGCGCGGCTACGAGGAGACCATGAGCGACGCCTGCTCGCTCGAGAAGCTCAAGTCCAACTTCGAGGCCAAGGACCTCACCGTCAAAGAGCTGCTCGTGAACATCGCGCTGCTCGACTCCTTCACCGTGCGCCGCGCGCAATAGCGACGGAAAGGCCCGACCATGATTCGCTCCCCGCTGATGAATCGACGGACCCTGTTGCGCGGCCTCGGCGCGACCGCGCTCATCGCGCCCTTCGCCCAGCTCGCGAACCTCAGGCGCGCGCAGGCCGCCCCGCCCAAACGCGCGATGTTCGTGTACGTGCCGGACGGCTGCATCCCCGATATCTGGCACCCGACCGGCAGCGAGACGTCGTTCACGTTGCCCTCCATGACGGCGCCGTTGGAAGCCATCAAGCAGAACCTGGTGTTCATCGACGGGCTCACGATGTACTCCGGCGGCGCCACGCACGAAGGCGGCGTGGCCAAAGTTCTGACGGGTGTCTCGCCCAAGTCGATCGACATCTTTCTGGGCGAGCAGATCGGCACCACGACGCCCATCCGTTCGCTCCAGCTCGGCGTCGGCTCCACGTTCCAAAACGGCGCGGGAAGCATGAGCTTCATCGGCGACGGCCAGCCCGTGAACCCGAATGACGATCCGCTGAACGCCTTTTCCGGCGTATTCGGCAGCACGGCCCCGGGCGCGAGCAATGGGGTCGACCCAGACCTCGCGAAGCGCCAAAAGCAGAGCATCCTCGACGCGGCGCTCGCGGACCTGAACGCGCTCGAGCAGAAGCTCGGCAGCACCGAAAAGGAAAAGCTCGACGTGCACCTCGACTCGCTCCGCGAGCTCGAGCGGCGCATCACCAATCCGGCGGTCATCATGGGCGGCGCCTGCAACCCGGACGGCTTCAACCAGGTCGGCTTCACCGTCTCAGCCACCGACTACTATCCGAAGACCTACCACAAAGAGGAGAACTTCCGGAAAGTCGGCGAGTTGATGATGGACCTGGCCACGCTCGCGCTCTCCTGCGGCTCCACCAACGTGGTCTCGTTGATGTGGTCGCACCCGGTGTCGCCCACGCACATCCAGGAGACGGGCGTCACCACCGGTGAGCACGACGCCTCGCACTACGGCGACCCGAGCAGCCAGAACGCCAAAGACTTCACCACGCTGAAGCGCTGGTTCATGGACCGCTTCGTCTATTTGATTCAGAAGCTCGCCGCGACGCCGGATACCAGCGGCACGCTGCTCGACAACACGCTCGTGCTCTTGTGCTCGGAGCTCGGCGACTCCAACCGCCACGACCACGACCGCGTTCCGTTCGTGCTCGCCGGCGGCGCGGGCGGCGCGCTCAAAACGGGGCGTTTCCTGAACTACGAGGGCAAAAATGCCGGCGAAAACGAGCCGCACACGAAGCTCCTGGTCTCGGTCGCCAATGCGATGGGCGTGCAGATCGATAGCTACGGCTTCACGGGCAAAGGCACGGGCCCGCTTTCCGGCCTGCTCTGAGCGGCGCCTCACGGCGGCGGCTCCGGCTGCGCTGAAAAAGTGAAAGCTCTCGCGGTGTGCGTGCAGGCTCGACATCCGATGCCGATGGCGGGCCACATGCGAGCGCCGAACGCGCGGGCGCACTCGCGCGTGTGCACCGCGAGTTCTTTCGCTAAGCTGGGATCGTGAGCGGGCTTCCTCGCGCTCGCTCACGCAAGGTGTTCGTGCTCCATTGGATCAAGCGAAGCGTGGCGCGGCAGGCGGGCGCGATCGTGGCAGGGAGCCTGTCGGTGGCGGCGCTCTTCTTGTGGCTGTTCGGCCGCTCTGCGATCGCCGCCGCGCTGCCGGTACGCGTGTTCATGATCGGGCTCGGCTGCGTCATCCCGGCCGCGGGCCTGTTCGCGGCATGGGTGACGGATCGCCTGGTCGGCTCGCGCCTCGCCTATCTGGTCGAGGTGATCGACGGTGCTGGTCCGCACGACGACTTGGCGCGCATCAAGAACCTCGGCGCCGATGAGGTGGGCGCGATCGGCCACTCCGTGAATAGCCTGCTCGCGCGCATCACCAGCATCCGCGCCAGCATGATCGACCAGAAGCGCGAGCTCGGCAAAGCGCAGCGCGAGCTCGAGCTCACCGCCCGCCTCGCCGCCAAGACCGAGGAGCTCTCACATCGGCTCGAGGAGCGCGCGATGCTGTTCGAGCTGATGCGCCTCATCAGCTCGAGCACGGAGCGCAACGAGGTGCTGCGCGTCTTGGTCGAGCGCGTCGGGCAGCTGCTGAGGCTGCGCGAGGCCGTGATCTTCCTGTACGACGAGGCGCTCGAGGAGTTCGCGGTGCAGGCCACCTACGGCTTCGCCCGTAAGGATGCGCTCAAGGGACGCACACTCAAGCTCGGCGAGGGGCTCTCGGGTAAGGTCGGGCAGACGCGCGAGCCGCTCGTGATCGCGGATCTCAGCGGACAGGATGGCTATCTCGGCTTCTGGGGCGAAGCGGAGCGCAGCGGCTCTCTGGCCGCCGTCCCCATCTTGTATCGAGACTCGCTGCTCGGAGTGCTCACGGTGACGCGCACCGAGCAAGACCCGATTACGGACGTGCACCTCAAGCTCTTGTGTGCGATCGCCGACAACGCCGCGCTCGCGCTGCGAAACGCGCAGCTGTTCGAGCGCATGCGCGAGCTCTCCACCCACGACGAGCTGACCGGCTTCGCGAACCGCCGCATGCTGCGCGACCACCTCGAGCGCGAGATCGACCGCTCACGCCGCTTCGACAAGCCCTTCGCGCTCTTGGCCCTCGAGGTCGACCAGCTGCGCCAGCTCGCGGAGCGTGCGGGCAACGGACGCGCGGAGATGGCGCTGCGCGACATGGCGAGCCTCCTCTCCAGCAACCTGCGCAAGGTAGATACGGTCGCGCGCGTTGACGACGAGCAGTTCATCGTGCTCTTGCCGCGCTGCGATCTGCGCGAAGGCGCGCACGTCGCCGAAAAGCTGCGCAAAGCCGTGCTCGGCCACCCCTTCCTCGACGCCTCCGAACAGACCGCCGCCAAGCTCACCGTCAGCATCGGCGTCGCGCAGCTGACCGCGAATGACGACGAACACGGCGAAAGCTTACTGGCGCGCGCCGAGCAAGCCCTGACGATCGCCAAGCAGACCGGCAAGAACCGCGTCTGCACCGGCGAGACGAGCATGCTCATCGAGACCCCACGCGCCTGAATGAGCTCGCGCGACGCACGCGGGTACCGACGCGCTCCTGCCAGCGTCTGCGCCTGAGCTGTCTCGCACTGCTGTGTCGTTCGGCGCGCCCGATCCGGCGCCTACCTGAGGCGGCGACTTTTGCCACCGACAACGGCGCAACTGCGGGTCGCACACGGCCTCCAGATCCGGTGGTCCCGCGCAGCTGACGGAAACACCATGCTCGCAGCACCCGCTCGCGGCAAACGCTTCAGCGAGACGATCCACGTCACGATCCAGCGCCCCGAAGTCCGTACGGGCGTTGAAAGCCTCGTAGCACGTCAAGGGAACGCAGTGTTCGCCGAGATTGTGGAGAACGCAGTCTTGGTCCGTGCTGCAATTCTGATATGGGCTGAACACTTGCTCGCGCTTCTGCGTACAGACCGCGTCCACGGATGGGAAGGCGCCGGCCTGTTGGGCGGCCGCGGCCGCTTCCTCCTCCCGACTGTTCTTCTCATCCTGCTGACACGCCGTAGCGACGGCGAGGGTAAGCGCAAGGCAGGCGCGTTGGAGCTCGAGCATCTCGTCCTCCAGAAGCCCTCGGTCAACGCAATCCCCGTGCCTGCTGCCGCCTCGAAAGGTCTAACGAATCTGATAGTGAACTGTGTCACCGTGTGCCGTACCTATGCGTGCTGCGCTCGTTCAACGCTCCAACCCACGCAAGCGCCGGTGGCCCTCGTTGGCCGCGGACGCGCGCGCACGCAGCGAGATCAGGGCCGGACGGGGCCACGAGAGCCGCGCGACCACCGCCGACCAGAGCGCGTGAACGCCGTGCGAGGCGGGCTCGTGGATGCGCAGGCTGACGAAGGCGGCGCCCAGGCGCAGCGCGCCCGAGAGGACGAACAAGACCTGCAGGTCGTGCAGCGCGTATCCGCAGAGCTCGAAGCGGTCGGGCAGTGCCTCCGCGAGCAGACCTCCGGCGAGCGTCGCCAAGCTAAAGGTCAGACCGCTCACGGTGGCGAACGCCGCCAGGTAGAAGGGCCGCTCGCGCCGAGGCGTGATCGTCAGGGGCAGGTTGAACATCGCCAAGGCGTGTCCGCACCACAGGATGCCCGCGCTGAGCGCGTCGAATGCGAGCGGCCACAGGAAGTCCTCCGTGGGAAAGAGCCAGGCGAACGGGATGGCGCTGATGCCGAAGGAGCAGGCGAGCAGCACCGGGCGCGCGCCGAAACGATCGAGCAGGCCGCCCCAAATCGGCGCCGCCACCATGCGCACCACGGCCAGCGCGGTGCCGTGCAGCGCGACCAAGGTGAAGCTCATCTTCAGGTTACGCAGCATGTGGAGCGGAAAGAAGCTGCCCGCCAAGCCGACCGCGCCGTTCCAGACCGCGAGATACGCGAGCAGGCCTCGCGCTGCAGGATCGCGCAGCGGCGCGAGCGCGCGCGTCCAGCCGAGCCGGAGCGGCGCGCGTTCGCCGCCGGGATCGTGTTGACGCAGCATGAGCGCAGTCGCGGCGATGCCTCCCGCGGAACCGACCACCTGAAGCAGCGCGAGCGCTGGACCCGTCAGGGCGCGCGCGCGCGCCGCATCGAGCAGCACCGCCGCGGCGGCCGACGCGAGCGCGCCGCCGAGCGTGCACAGCGCCGTGCGCCGTCCGAAGTAGCGACCGCGCACGCGCTTGGGCACGAGATCGCTCATCCACGACACCCAGGCGTTGTTGCCGAGCACGCCCAAGGCCGCGGCCAGCGCGGCCACGGTGACGAGCACACCTTGGCGCGCACCATCGGAGAGCGGCAGGAAAGGCAGTGCGACCAGCGGCAGTGTCACCTGACGCGAGGCCGCGACCAGTATGATCGACGCGCGCCGCGGGCCGAGCCACGAGGTCGTCCACGCCGCCGGAAACTGAAAGAGCTGCGCCATCTGCGCGAGCGCCACGAGCGCGCCTGTGACGAGCGCGCTGGCGTTGAGATAGATCGCCCACGCCGTCAGGATCGCGCTGCCCGCGCACGCGGCGATCACCTCGGCGACCAAGCCTTCAGCGATACAGGCGCGAAGCGAGCGGCGCAGTCGGCGCGCGTTCGTGGCTCGCGCCTGGCCCTGACTTGCCGCGGGCGCAGCGGCGAGGGGGGAGGACGCGCCCGGCGAGGCCGTTCCGACGCGGCTCGGCGAGATGGTGGCGGCCACCGCGGCCAGGGCGCTCAGGAGCCCGGCTTTCGATCTGGTACTGCTGCGCAAGGCGAGACGGGGGCGCGGTGCGATCGACCACGCAAACCCATCGTCGCATGGGGCGCGGCGGCTCGGAACTGGAAGAAGCCTTGCGAAGGCTGGAGGCCGCAGCCGTGTGAGGGTCCGCGCGCTCGTGCACCGCGAGCTACTTCGCGTGGCGCCGTTCAAGGCTCGCCGGGCGTTGAAGCGACCGTCGGGATGCGGCGCACGAACCGCATGTCGATCCCCGTGGCAGGCGCGCGCTCGAACCCGAGCTGCTCGTAGAAGACGTCTGCGTCGCGGGTGCGCAAGGCGATCGCGTGTAGGCGTCGCATGGCCGGGTGTGCGAGCAAGAGCTGCATCACCGCGCGTCCGAGGCCGCGACCGCGCAGCGCGGGCCGTACGATCACGTCGAGCACATACGCGAAGCGCGCCCGATCGCTGACGGCTCGCGCGCTCGCTAGCACCGCGCGCGTGGCGGGATCGCGCGCCACCACCCAGGCCGTGGAGCCGAGCTGTGCTCGCGCCATGCACGCAAGCGAGAACGCATGGGTCCAATATTGGCCTTCGAGCAGGCGCGCGACGTCTTCTGCGTCGTCTGCGTCGGGCGCGACGCACCACTGCGCGCCCGCTGGTCCGCGCAGGAAGCTCGGTTCCGGCCGGCCCGGATGCGCCTCGCGAATGAGCCGGATCGCCTGCAGATCGCCCGGCGCGCCGCGCTGCCACAGGCCCTCGAGCACGCGCTCGATCTGCGCGACGGTTCGGTGCTGACCGAGCTTGTGTTTGGCCGCGACCCGCTCGGGCACGAGCTCGGCGACCAAGAGCTTCTCCAGCACCTTTTCATAGCGGGGGTCGCGCGGCGTGATCTCGGCGTAACCGCCTTCGGGCTGATAGCGGCGCATGATCGCAGTCAGGATCTGAGCCTTGCGCTCGAGCTCGCACACGCGCTCGAGGCGGCCCTCCGCCAGTGCGCTACGGTAGTAAGTCGAGGCCGGACAGGCGAGCTCCGGGTGGATCCAATAGCTCGGGATCTGCGCGACCAGCTCCTCGTAGCTGGCGCTCGCCATGCGCCCGATCATGTCGAGCTTCTCGCCCTCGTCACCGCCGTGAAAGCAGAGCCGGCCATCGAGCACCACGGCGCTGAAGGTGCGCACGAGCGGCGCGCGTTCGTGCGACACGGCGAAGCGCACGGCCGGCGCGCGCGCGAACAGCGTCCAGGCATCCTCCTTAGACGCGCGGAACAGGGCTCGCTTGTTCGTAGGCAACGCGTCGGTTTGCGCGGGCGGGCGAGATGATGCGGAGCTCGACATACGCCAACGCTGCCTCGAAACTGGTCTACGCAAAAGGTCCAGTTCTGAGAAATATGCTAGACCAGTCTCGTGGCCCGCCCCTACCTCGTGCAGCTCGCCGAGCGCGGCTCGGAACCGCTCTACGCCAGCATCGCGCGCGCGCTCGCGGGCGACATCGCGCGCCGGCGGTTGAAGCCCGGCGAGCAGCTTCCGAGCTCGCGCAAGCTAGCGGAGATGCTGGGCGTGAACCGCAACACCGTGCACGCGGCGCTCGCCGAGCTCGAGGCGCAGGGCTGGGTGGAAGCGCGACCGGCGCGCGGCGTGTTCGTGCGCCCTCCAAGCGAGAGCGAGCCCTCGCGACCGGCCGCGCGCGCGCGCCCAACACGACGCGCGTCGGCGCTCGGCTTCGCGCTCTACGGAGAAGCGATGCGCGTGGGTGAATCCGTACCTGGACAGACCTTGTTCTTGACGGGCGGCATTCCGGACCCGCGACTGTTCCCGGGCGAGCTCCTTGCGCGCGCGTATCGACGCGTGCTGCGTCGGGCCGGCGCAGAGCTGCTCGCCTACAGCGACGCGCGCGGCGAGCCGCGCCTGCGCGCCGCACTCGCAGACATGCTGCGCCGGTTGCGCGGGCTCACGGCGGAGCCTGAAGAGGTGCTGATCACGCGCGGCAGCCAGCAAGCCATCTGGCTCGCCGCGCACTGCCTGCTCCGACCGGGCGATCGCGTCGGGGTCGAGAGCTGGGGGTATCCGCCGGCCTGGACCGCGCTGCGCTGCACCGGCGCGGCGTTGGTGCCGCTCGAAGTCGATGCTGAAGGCCTGCGCCTCGAGTCGCTCGAGCGAGCACTGCAGGCCGGTCTATTGCGTGCCGTGTACCTGACACCGCAGCATCAGTATCCGACCATGGTAGCGCTCAGCGCGCGGCGCAGGCTCGGCCTGCTCGAGCTGGCCAAACAGCATCGGTTCGCGCTAATCGAGGACGATTACGTGCACGAGTTCCAATACGAGGGACGACCGCGCTTGCCGCTCGCCAGCGATGATCGCCACGGCGTCGTCGTGTACATCGGCACGCTCTCGAAGATCCTCGCGCCTGGTTTGCGCATCGGCTACGCGGTCGCACCGCGGCCTTTGATCGAACGCATGGCAGGGCTGCGGACAGCGATCGATCGCCAGGGCGATGCGATCGCGGAAGCGGCAGTCGCAGAGCTGATCGAGGACGGCGAGCTCGAGCGCCACGCGCGCCGCATGCGCCGCACCTACCGCGAGCGGCGCGATGTCTTGGCCCGCGAACTCGAGAAGCACCTCGGTGCGCGCGTGAGCTTCGAGTTGCCGACCGGCGGCATGGCGTTCTGGGTGCGCGTGCACGGCACGAGCCCGGAGCGCTGGATCGAGCGCGCTCGCGCTCGCGGCGTCAGCTTTCGCGCCGGCAGCGAGCTCTCGCTGAGCGAGCGCGATGTGCCCTACGTTCGTATGGGCTTCACCAACCTGAACGAGCGCGAGCTCACGCGCGCCGTGCGCGAAGCCGCCGCCGCTCTTTAGCGCACGTCCCAGCGCGCTCAGTCGCGTCGCACGTTGGTACGCCGGCGCTCCTGGCGAGTGGTCTTCGGGGCTCGCTCCTGCTTCGTCTTTTCGACCTGCCCGCGCGGCGGGGCCTCTCGTTCGACTTTGGGAGCGCGTTCTTTGTTCGGCGTGGCGATCCGGTCGAGCACGAGCCGCTGGCTCTGCCCGGGGCTCTCTAGCCTTTGCAGCTCGGCACGTGGTGCCTGGGCGCTGCCGACATTCACCGCGCCGAGCAGCGTCAGGGCCGAGATCAGTAGCCAGGTGTTTCTTCCCATGATCGTTCTCCTCTTACTCGCTGGTAAAACGCGCGCGGCGACCGCTTCCGTTCCCGTGCTGTGCGTTTTCTCGAGCAGCTCGCGCGAACGTCGAGAGATCAGCCCGCTGAGAGCGGCTCGCTGAATGACACCGCGTTGCGTCCAGACGCGACGCATGCTCGCCCGCAGGCGCCGTTGCGCGTCCTACGGGGCGCTCGGGTCAAGCCTATCGGATCGCACGAGTTCGCTCGGGTAGCGGGATCTGCGCGCGCAAACCCGCGTACCTCGGTCGTGGTGCAGGAGCGCCCGAGAAAGAGGAGAACAGATGTCATACTACGCACTCGTACGGAAACGTCTGCAGACTCAACTGGCAATGACGGCGATGCTCGCTAGCACGAGCATCGCGTCTGCGCAAGACAAACCGATCTGCGGGCCGGAGGTCAAAGAGCAGATCGCCAAGATGCTGGCGCAGGACCCCGCTCAGAAAGATCCCTTCTCGAAGGAAGCCGCCGCCCTGCAGCAGAAGATCTACGAGAAGTATCAGTACTGCATTCCTACGGAAGACAAGCCGAACGAAAACCCGCCCGGGAGCCTCGGCGACCCTACCTCTGGAGATGGCTTCTGCGGAATCGGGTTCGGATTCGGCAGCACTTACTACGAGCGCATGCCGTGCTGCGGCTACCACCCGCAGAAGAAGGAGTTCGCATGCTCGATCGAGATCCTCGAGCCGTTCGGCTTCGGCTCGTTCGGGCCCGTGCCGAACGGAAGTTTCGAGAACGTCCGCATCTGCGTCGATCTCGACAACAACGGCGTGTTCGAAGAGGTGGCGCACGGGAGCGTCCACCTCGGCAACGAGATCTGGGGCAAGAGCCCGCCCTGGTACTTCGCCGCCTTCGCGGACGTGCGCTTACGCGCCTATGAGAAGCTGGCGAGCCTCCCGCTCGACGGTAGAACCTTGCGCGCGCGTTCGCTGTTGGCTTGGAACACCGCGCCCGCCGGTTGCAACGATCAGAAGCCGCCGATCTGGGGCAACGCGCTCGAGTATCAGATCCGCTTGGATCCGTGAACCAAAACACGGAGCTGTCGTCAGCCGAGTGTTGGCCGGCGCGCATGCCAAGGGGCGTGTCGCTCGAGCTGACCTGCCACCGAGAACAGCAGGCCTTCGCCGCCCTGCTCCGTAAGGAAATGAATGCCGAGCGGCAAACCGTTGGCAAACGTTCCGAGCGGAACTGACATGGCAGGCACCCCGGTGACGTTCGCGAGCTGAGTAAACGGAATACCGCGCATGTTGTCGAGCGCGATCTGCTCGATCGCATCCTCGGCGAGCAGCAGGAGTTGTCTGAAGCCGAAGGGAAAGAGCGCGCGTATCGGCGCTGCCGCCCATGACGGCACGTTGGACGCGCCGATCCGGGGCGGCGGTTCCGCGAGCGTCGGCGTCATATAGACATCGTAGCGTGTCAGGAACTGGCTCAGGCGAAAGCCGTACTCTCCCCAGCGCACGTAGCTCGCGGCGTAGTCGGGCGCGCTACGTTTCCGCGCCATGGCTTCCATCACGAGCGAGTCCAGCTCGAACTCGCGCCGGCCGGTCCGCCAGCGTTCGCGCGTCGCCTCCAGGTGATGAGCCAACTGCGCGAACCAAATGCGCAGGAAATCGCGCGCCAGCGCGCGGCCGTCGATCTCGGGCTCGGCCGGCTCCACCTGATGGCCGAGCTCCTCCAGCAGGCGCGCGGTCTGCTCGACCGCCGCAATGGCGGAGGCATCGACCGCGGTGTCGAGCGGCGAACGCGTACTGAATGCCACACGCAAGCGGGGGGGATCGCGCTCGACTTCGAGGCGATAGGGACGCTCGGGTGGAGCGAGCCGGCAAGGCGCGCCGAGCTCGCACCCGTGCGTTGCATCGAGCATGTAGGCGCTGTCGCGCACGCTGCGCGCGAGCACATGGTTCATCGCCGCGCCGTGGACCGCCTCGCCGATGCCCGGCCCGCTCGGAGTGCGACCGCGACCCGGCTTCAAACCGAATAGGCCAGTCGTCGCGGCCGGAATGCGGATGGAACCGCCCCCGTCGCTCGCGCCCGCGAGCGCCACGATGCCGGCGGCGACTGCGGCCGCGGAGCCTCCGCTCGAGCCTCCAGGCGAGTGCTCGAGGTTCCACGGATTGCGCGTAGGGCCCCAGGCCTCGGGCTCCGTAATGCCCTTGGCGCCGAACTCGGAGGTGTTGGTCCGACCCATAATCACCAAGCCGGCCGCGAGATCGCGCGCCACGATCTCGGAATGCCGGGCCGGCACCACGGCCGCGCGGCGCCAAGCGCGCGAACCCGAGGTCGCGAGCACGCCCGCATAGTCCTGAAATAGGTCTTTGAGCAAGAACGGTACGCCCGCGAACGATCCCTCGAGCGGTGCGCGCGCACGTGCCCGCGCGATTTCGTACATCGGGATGACGATCGCGTTCAGGCGAGGATTAATCGATTCGGCGCGCCGCATCGCGGCGTCCAGGAGCTC
>CAZYWR010000762.1:0-2276 GCA_964651185.1 uncultured Polyangiales bacterium | reverse complement strand
CGCGAAGACCGAGATCATGCCGCGCAGGCTGTCGCTGCCCGCGCGCAACGCAGCGCGCAGCGCCTGCCAACGCGAGAGCGCCTCGCTGGCGTAGCCGCGGAAGGTCTCGCCTTGGGGCGTGAGCTTGACCCGGCGCTGGTCGCGCTCGAAGAGCGGCTGTCCGAGCTCCGCCTCGAGCCGCGAGAGCGCGCGGCTCACCGCCGACGGGCTCTTGTGAACCTGCTTGCTCGCGCGCCCGAAATGCAGCGTCTGCGCGAGCGTCAGGAAGATGCGCAGGCTCTCTTCGTCCATGGCTCCCCACGGCTTTCGGCGGCGAGTTTGGCGACCGCGCTCACGTCCGCGCGGCCCTCCGGCGCGTTGCGCAGTTCGCAACGAACCGATGCGATCAATGCATTTTACGCAAGGCCGGGCAAGCCGCAAACTGTGGCCCACCTGGGCGGCGCGCGTGGGACGCGGCCGCCGACTCGCCCGGAGGCGCTCATGGCACGCACGCAAGATTTCGAGTCCAAGGTATTCAAGAAAGAGAAGCTCGCGCTCCCCAACGGCGAGAGCGAATCGGTCGTACGCGGCGGCCGCGATCTGTTGCCGCTCCTGCCCAAGGCGTTCGAAGGTATCAAGCAGATCGGCGTGATCGGCTGGGGTTCCCAGGGGCCCGCGCAGGCGCAGAACCTGCGCGAGTCGCTCGAGGGCACGGCGATTAAGGTCAAGGTCGGCCTGCAGAAGGGCTCGAGCTCGGTCAAGGCCGCGCGCGACGCGGGCTTTACGGAGGAGACGGGCACGCTCGGCGAGATGTACGAGGTGATCCGCGAGAGCGACCTGGTGCTCGCGCTGATCAGCGACGCCGCCATGAGCCAGACTTACTCGCGCATCTTCGAGGCGCTCAAGCCGGGCGCCACGCTCGGGCTGTCGCACGGCTATCTGCTCGGCCATCTGATCAACGAAGGCAAGACCTTCCCCAAGAACATCAACGTGATCATGGTCGCGCCCAAGGGCATGGGGCCGTCGGTACGGCGCTTGTACGTGCAGGGCAAGACCGTAAACGGGGCGGGCATCAACGCGAGCTTCGCCGTGCAACAGGACGTGAACGGCCGCGCGGTCGACTACGCGCTCGGCTGGAGCGTCGGGCTCGGTTCGCCCTACACGTTCCAGACCACGCTCGAGAGCGAGTACAAGAGCGACATCTTCGGCGAACGCGGCATCCTGCTCGGCGCGGTGCACGGTCTGGTGGAGGCGCTCTATCGCCGCTACGCAGGCGAGGGAGCGAGCAAGGAAGATGCGTTCCGCCGCTCGGCCGAGGCGATCACCGGGCCCATCTCCAAGACCATCTCGAAGCGCGGCATCCTGGCCGTGTACGAGGGGCTCGACAAGGCCGGCAAGGCCGAGTTCGAGCGCGCGTACAAAGCCATCTACCCCGCGGCGCGCGAGATCATCGCCGAGATCTACGCCGAGGTCGCGAGCGGCAACGAGATCCGCAGCGTCAACCTGGCCGGCGAGCGGCTCAAGCGCTTCCCGATCGGCAAGATCGATGGCACCGAGATGTGGAAGGTGGGCGAGCGCGTGCGCGCCGAGCGCGTCGAAGACAAGATCGCGGTCGATGCGTTCACCGCCGGCGCCTACATCGCCACGATGATGGCGCAGATCGACGAGCTCGACGACAACGGCCATCCTTACTCGGAGATCGCGAACGAGTCGGTGATCGAGTGTACAGACTCGCTCAACCCGTACATGCACGCGCGCGGCGTGTCGTACATGATCGACAATTGCTCGACCACGGCGCGGCTCGGCGCGCGCAAGTGGGCCCCGCGCTTCGACTACTTGTTCCAGCAGGTGAGCTTCGTGGCGCTCGACGAAAAGCAGCCGCTCGATGACGGACTGATCGCCAAGTTCAAGGCGCACGTGATCCACCCGGTGCTGGCCGAGGTCGGCAAGATGCGCCCGGCGGTCGACATCTCGGTCACGTGAGCGAGCCCGCGCGCCCTCCCCTGCGCTCCGAACCGGCGCGCGCGCCCGGCACTTCGCGCTCTCACGATCTGCTCGCGCGCGTTCGTCTCGATCCATACTTGCTCGCGCTCGTCGGCTGCATGATCGTGGCCTCGCTGCTGCCGGCGCGCGGCAGCGCAGCCGAGGCGCTCGACTACGCGACCGACGCGGCGATCGCGCTGCTGTTCTTCCTGTATGGAGCGCGGCTATCGCCGCAACAGGCCTGGGCGGGCGCGCGCAACGTGCGCCTGCAGCTCTCGGTCTTGGGCTTTACGTATGTCTTGTTCCCGCTGCTC
>CAZYWR010000761.1:0-2605 GCA_964651185.1 uncultured Polyangiales bacterium | reverse complement strand
ACCTCGCGCGCGGCCCCCTGCTGCGGGCCACGTACTTTTGCGTCGGCGAACCGGCGGCGCAAGACGGCCGCTTGCTGCTCGTCGCGCACCACCTGGCCGTCGATGGCGTGTCGTGGCGCATCTTGCTCGACGAGCTGAGCGCGTTGTACGCGCGTGAGCGCGGGGCGAGCGCCCACCTGACCGAGTCTCATCGCTCCACGATCGCGACGCACCGCGCCGAGGCGACCATGTCTTGGAGCGCGTGGGCCCGCGCGCTCGCGCGCTACGGCGCGAGCGATCTCGTGCGCGCGGATCTCACGTGGTGGCAGCGCGC
This sequence comes from uncultured Polyangiales bacterium, assembly GCA_964651185.1. GTDB lineage: Bacteria > Myxococcota_A > Polyangia > Polyangiales > DASUME01 > DASUME01. Next base: position 2,292 of record CAZYWR010000761.1, on the reverse strand, counting down.
GATCGCGGGGGCGGCGCAGGCCGCGGCGGAGCGCGCGAAGGGAGCGCTCGCGGCGGAGGACGAGTCGGCGCGAGACGAAGCGGCGACCGCGGCGCACGCCCCAGCGATCACGGAGTTGACGCTGCGTCTCGATACGGACTGGACAGGGCGCCTGTTGGCGGCCGCGCCGCGCGCGTATCGCTTGCGCGTCGATGAGCTGGTGCTCGCAGCCTGGCTGCTCGCGCGGCGCGAAGAGCCCGAGGCCGCGCGCGGGCTGCTGATCGATCTCGAGGGCCACGGGCGTGAAGAGCTCGACGTGGAGCTCGACGTCAGCCGCACCGTGGGCTGGTTCACGAGCCAATATCCGCTGTGGCTGCCGAGCGAGCTGCTTCAGGGGGACGATGCCACGCTGCTGCTCGGCGTGAAGGAAGCGGTGCGCGCGGTATCGGACCAGCACGGCTTTCACTACGGGCTGCTCGCGACCAGCGACGACCCGTCGCTGCGCGCGGCGATCGCGGCGCTGCCGCGCGCGGCGCTCTCGTTCAACTACCTCGGCCGGATCGACGCAGCGCGCAGCGGCGCGGACCGCGCGTTCGCGCTCGCGAACGAGAGCACGGGCGACTCCTCCGCATCAGACGGTCGGAGCCACGCGCTCGAGCTCGGCGCGTGGGTGCGCGACGGGCAGCTCGCCGTATGGTTGCGCTTCGCCGCCACGCCGGAGCAGTTGGCCAAGTACGGCAGGCTGCGCACGCGCTTGGAGCAGGCGCTGCGGCGGCTCATCGCGCACCTCGAGCAAGCGCCGCCGCGCGCCAGCGCTGCGGATTTCCCCCTGGCCCGCCTGGCGCAAGACGAGCTCGAACGGCTGCAGTTGGGCGACATCGAAGACCTGTACCCCGCGACGCCGGTGCAGCAGGGCCTGGTGTTCCACGCGCTGCGCGACGCGGATGACGGGGCCGGGCTCTACGTCGACCAGCTCCACTTCACGATCCGCGGCGCGCTCGATCCCGAGGGCATGCGCGAGGCGTGGCGCGCGGTCGTCGCGCGCCACCAGGTGCTGCGCACCCGCTTCGCGGTCACCGCCGACGGCCGCGTGCTCGCGGTCGTCGAGCGCGAGGTCGCGCTCCCGTTCACGATCGATCGCGCCTGCGCGGCCCTCGAAGAGAGCGCCTACGAGGCGATGCTCGCGCGCGAGCGCGAGGAGGACATGCGCGCGAGCGCCGCGCTCGACCGCGCGCCGCTCTTGCGCATCCGCGTCTATCAGCGGCCAGACGGGCAGCACGACATGCTGTGGACCAGCCATCACGTCCTGCTCGATGGCTGGAGCACCTCCCGCCTGCTCGGCGAGGTGCGGGAGCTCTATCGGGCGCGCACCGGAGGCGCGCCCGCCGAGCTCCCGAGCCCGCCGCCGTACCGCGCCTACGTGCGCTGGCTCGAGCGCCGCGGATCGTCCGAAGCTTGGTGGCGGGCCGAGCTCGCGAAGCTCGAAACACCCGGGCAGCTGCTCGAGAGCTTGCCGCGCAACCGTGCGCCTAGCCGCGGATCGAAGAAGCGCGTGCAGTCGCTCGATGCAAGCCTCGATGCCGCGCTCAGGGAGCGCGCGCAGCGCTGGCAGGTCACGCTCGGCACGCTGATGCAGGCCGCTTGGGCGGTCGTGCTATCGCAGCTCGCGCAGCGCGACGAGATCGCGTTCGGCGTGACGGTCGCGGGCCGCCCGGCGGATCTGGCCGGCGTCGAGTCGATGCTCGGCCTGTTCATCAACTCGCTCCCTGTGTTCAGCCGGGTGCGAGCGAGCGAGCGCGTCGGCGACTACGTGCGCGCCCTGCAAGCGCACGCGCTCGCGCTGCGCGACCACGAGCAGACCCCGCTCAGCGAGCTCGCCAAGTGGGCGGGCCGGCCGGCGAGCACCCTGTTCGACAGCTTGTTCGTGTTCGAGAATTATCCGGTGCACGAGGCGCTGCGCGAGGAGGCAGCGGACGCGCTCAAGGTGGTCGCGCTCAACAAGGTCGATCGCACTCACTACCCGTTGACGATCACGGTCCTGCCTGCACCGCGCCTGCGCATCGAGTGGGAATGGGACCGCGAGCGCGTGCGCGACGATTCGGCGCAGCAGCTCAGCGAAGCGTACGCGCGCGTGCTCGCGCAGCTGGCTTCTGCGCGAGACGACACGCAGCTCGGTGCGGTGAGCGGAGCGGTGGCTGCGGAGCCGCAGGTGCTCGCGTCGCGCGAATATCGGGCGTTGGTGACGCGTGTGGCGGCGCAGTGCGCGTCGACACCGGATGCAGTGGCGCTGTGGTGCGAAGGGGAGACGTCGAC
>CAZYWR010000760.1:0-3439 GCA_964651185.1 uncultured Polyangiales bacterium | reverse complement strand
TCAGCCCCTCGCACGCCGTACCGAGGCCACCGCTGATGTGCGGCGGGTATTCCCAGCCCAGCATCAAGACCCGAATGCGTTGCGATTCGCTCATGCTGTTGCTTCGAACCTCTGGTTCGTGGGGTTGGCGGGTGCGCGCGTGCGCGGCGCGCGTGGATGCGGGCGCAGCTCCGCATCGACCAAATGCAGCACGCGATAGAGCTCGGCCGCGCTCACCGCCTGGGCCGGCGAACCTTCCGGAGCATGCGGTGGCGCGCCCGCGAACAGCTCGCTGACCTGTCCGATGCAACCTTGCTCGGCGAGGTGGCGCGCGAGGAACGACAGCGACGGCGCGAGCCGCGGCGCCAGCGCGTCGGGACCGTAAAGCGCGGCCGTCGCGTCGGCGTAGATGCCCAAGAGCCACGGCCAGGCGCTCCCCTGATGGGCGCTCAGCTCGCGCTCGCGTGGGCTCCCGCCGCACTCGCCGCGGTAGCCTGCGTAATGCGGGGATAGCGTGCGCAGCCCGGCGGGCACGAGCAGCTCGCGCGTGACCGCCGCGTGCGCGCTGCGTCCGAGCGCGGCCGGCAGCGGGCGATACGGGAGTCCGAGCGCGAACAGCTGGTTGGGTCGCAGCGCGGGATCGGGGTGCGCCCCGTCGTGGGCGTCTGCGAGGTAACCGCGCACGTCGTCCCAGTAGCGGCGCGCAAAGGTGGCCTCCGCGCCGCGCAAACGATAGCGAAAGGCCCGCGCAAAGGCGGGGCGACGACGTTCCGCCCAGTCGGTCGCGAAATGCGCCGCGTTGTAAGCGAGCGCATCGACCTCGACCGCATGGCCAGCGCGCGGGCTCACCGGCCAGCCGTCCACGCGGCCGTCCATCCACGTGAGCGCCCACGGGCCGCGTTCGATCCACACGCCGACGCCCGCGTCGAGGCGGACGCGCGGCTCGCGCGCTTCAGCCAGCGCCTCGAGCAGCTCGCACACAGCCGGCATAAATCGCTCGACCCGGTCGCGCCCGGCGTGCTCAGCGAGCCATTGCACGGCGCGCACGAACCACAAGCTCGCGTCCGCCGAGCCGCTGTCGGCCGGCTGATCGGCGGGCGCGAGCACGTGAGGGACGAGGCCGTGCACGCGCGCCGCCAGGAGGCCGTCCAGGATCGCCGCCGCGAGCTCGAAGTCCGCGCTCGCGAGGTACAGACCAGGCAGCGCGATGAGGATGTCGCGCCCGCGCGGGCCATACCAAGGGTATCCCGCGAGGAGCGTCGCCGTCCCCGAACGACTCTGCACGGCGAACTGCGCGAGCGCACGTTCGAGGTGCGCGCGCAGGCTAGGGCGCTCCGCGGATGCGTCCTCGGGCGCGCGCTCCGGCTCGGCCGCCTCGCGCCTCCGGGGCGCCGGCAACGGCGTGTCGGCCACCAACCCCACGCTTACGGTCAGCTCCGTGTCCGTACCCAGCTCGAACGCGAAGTGCCCCGGGCTGAACAGATGCTCCCGCGCTTCGTAGCCGCGCGCCGACTCCCACGCGTAGAACACGTCCGTGAGCCAACGCCCTGCGGTCACCAGCCGCACGGGCGCGCCCTCGAACCGGAATGCGATTTGCGGCATGCCTGCGTAGGGCTGCATGCGCAGCTCGCTCGCGAACTCCGTGAAGGAGCCGTCGAGGAACGGGTTCTCGAACGTGAGCGCGTGCAGCGCGCGGCAGCGTAACAGCGGTTCGAGCTCGATCGTGCACGGCCCGCGCACGCCCAGGAAACGATAGCGCAACGTTACGCGATCCTCTGCGTCGAAGCGCAGCTCGCGCTCGACGCATACGCCGAGGGCACGGTAGCGATGCAGACAGGCCGGCGTGAGGGCGAAACCGATCAGTTCGCCGCCCGCGCCTTCACCGCCGAGCGGATCGCACAGCAACACCCGCTCGAGCGCGGACCCCGAGGACACCGTGAGCCGCTCGCGCAGGTCGGCCAGAACGCTCCATGGCTCTCCCCTCCCGGGCTCGCGTACGGTCAGCAGACTGTGGTACTTGCGGCGTAGCCGCCGGTCGACGCAGCCGAACGCGAACGAGCCGAAGCGACTGGTCTCGAGCCACTCCAGCGGCCCTGCGGGCGAGTCCATCCAGTCAGCTCCTCGGTCGAACGCGAGCCACCGGAGCCACCGCAGACGCACTTCATGAACCGCAGAATGCGGCGCGGCGTACTTCGGCGAGCGGATTTGGGAGCACGAGCATCGCCATGCCCCGCACCTGAAGTTGCACACCAACCGGCGCCCTCGCAAGGCGACGGTGCGCGGTCTTCCGTGCGGACGACGTGGAGACGGGGCGGCGGGGCGCTCGCCTGCCGCGCGGCTGGAAGCGTGCCATTGTTGCAGCCATGTTAGCGTGTCCTGCGCAATGCTCGGGTCGCTCGACGGCATGTCGAAAAAGGTCCGAGTATTCCAGGCTTTCCGTGCCGAAGTTGGCCGTTGCTCAGGAGTCCCATGTCGAACCCATTGCGATGCGCGCTGATTGGGAGCGGCGCCCAGCTCATCATGTGCGCAGAGCAGCTGCTGGCACGCGGCCATCGCATCGTCGGTGCCATTTCGGACTGTCCGGAGGTGAGCGCCTGGTCGGCGCGTCGAGGCATCGCGCGCTGGCCGCGTAGCGCCGACCCTTTGGCGTTCTTGAGGCGCGAGCCGTTCGATTACCTCCTGAGCATCGTCAACCATGCCGTGCTCGCACCCGAGGTGCTGGAGGCGCCCGAGGTCTGCGCCCTCAACTACCACGACTCGCCGCTGCCCGAGTACGCGGGCTTCAACGCCACCGCTTGGGCGATCCTCGACGGGCGCACGCGGCACGGCATCACCTGGCACGAGATGACGGCGGAGGTGGATGCCGGCCGGATCTTGGCGCGGCCTACGTTCGAGATCAGCGAAGACGATACCGCCTTCACCCTCTCGGTGAAATGCAGCGAGGCCGGCGTCGCGGCGTTCCGCGCCCTTCTGGATCAGCTCGAAGCGAGGCGCAACGGCCAGCCCTTGGCCGGCGAGCCGCAGGGGCCGGGCCGTAGCTTTCACCTGCGCTCCGACCGGCCCGACGTGGCGGTGCTCTCCTTCGACCGCGAGGCGCGGGCCCTGCACGCCCAGGCGCGCGCGCTGAACTTCGGCCCCGACGACAGCTGGATGTGCAAGCCGAAGCTGTCGTACGGCGGCCGCTTCCTGGCCGTGACCGAGGTCGCGCTGGAGCGCGCGCAGGCCGGGGCGCCCGGCACGCGCGCGGCCGGAACGGTGCTCGCGATGGACTCACGCGGCTTGACGGTAGCCGCGCGCGACGGAGCGGTGCGCCTCTCGGGGCTCTCCACGCTCGAGGGCGAGCCGCTCGATGATGCAGAGGCGCTGCGGGCCCGCTTCGGCCTCGGCGAAGGGTGCGTGCTCGACACTCTCTCGCCTGAGGCCCAAGAGCGCTGCCGCGAGTTCGACGCGCGGGCGACCA
>CAZYWR010000759.1:0-4569 GCA_964651185.1 uncultured Polyangiales bacterium | reverse complement strand
CTCGAGCACGCGCGCGCGCAAGAACGCGTAGCCGCGTCCGCTCGCCTCGTGAAAGCGCGCGGGATTGCCGGCCGCGAAACTGTCGATCAGCGCGCGCGCGCGGTTCGGATTATCGAGCCGAAACGCGGAATGGCGCAGGAGTGCTTGCACCTCGTCGAGCGCCGCGCCGCGCTGCGACATGGCCTGCACGGCGAACCACTTATCGATCACGAGCGCTTCGCCCTGAAAGCGCTCGTAGAAGCGCCCGAGCGCGTAGGACCGCTCCTCGCCCTCGACGTGCACGAGGCAAGCGAGCGCGGCGAAGCGATCGGTCATGTTGGTCGCTTCATCGAACTGCGTGCGCGCCAGGGCCCCGTCCTGGAACTCGCGGGCCGCCGTGAGGTAGCGCAAGCACACGTTGCGCAAGCTGCGCCGCCCCATCGCCGCCGGGCTCAGCTCGTACGGAAGGCGCCCGCCCGCGCTCGCGCGTGGAGCGCCGTCGCCGCTCGCGAGCGCGTCGTAGCGCGCGCGCAGCTCTCGCTCGTGCGCCTGCCCGAGCCCGCGTTCGACGAAGCCGCGCGCCGCGTGCACCAAGCTCGGATCGACGTCTTCGAGGCGATCGGCGATCACCGCCTCTGCGGGGAGGATCAAGCTCTGGGCCAGCAGTTGCGGATCCGCGTCGCTCGCGAGCGCCTGGCCGAACGCGGCCACGAAGGCCGCGTCCAGGCGGGGCGCGCGGCCCTGCGCGAGCTCCTGCATCGCCTGCACGATGCGGCGCTGCGCCAGGCTCTGGGCGGCGTCCCAGCGGCAGTAAGGATCGCTGTCGTGCGCCATGCGCAGCAGCAGATCGGTATCGCTGCAGTCACTTTCGAGCCGCACCGGCGCAGAGAAGCCGCGCAAGAGCGACGCGGTCGGCCGCTCCGCGACGTCGACGAAGGTGAAGGTCTCGCGCGCGCTCGTGAGCTCCAAGAGGCGCGTCGTCTGCGGGGTCGCGTCGTCCGCCAGCTTCAGCGGCAAGTCGCGCCCGGCGCGATCGAGCAGTCCGACGCGCACTGGGATGTGCATCGGCTGCTTCTCGCGTTGGCCAGGGGTCGGTGGGACGCGCTGCGAGAGCGTCAGCCGGTAGCTCTTGGTCGCCTCGTCGTAGCTGCCCTGGGCGCTCACGACCGGCGTCCCCGCCTGGCTGTACCAGCGCTTGAACTGCGTCAGATCGCGCCCGCTTGCGTCGGCGTGCGCGCGCACGAACTCGTCGCACGTCACCGCCAGGCCGTCGTGGCGTTCGAAGTACAGGTCGCAGCCGCGCCGGAAGGTCTCGTCGCCCAACAACGTGCGCAGCATGCGTACGACCTCGGCGCCTTTTTCGTAGACGGTCGGCGTGTAGAAGTTGTTGATCTCCGCGTACGCATCGGGTCGCACCGGGTGCGCCGTCGGGCCTGCGTCCTCGGGAAACTGCGCCGCGAACAGGCGCTGCACGTCCTGGATGCGCTTGAGCGCGCGCGAGCCGACGTCGCTCGAAAACTCCTGATCGCGGAAGACCGTGAAGCCCTCCTTCAGGCTGAGCTGAAACCAATCTCGACAGGTGACGCGGTTGCCGCTCCAGTTGTGGAAATACTCGTGTGCCACCACGCCTTCGATGTTCAGAAAGTCGCTGTCGGTGGCGGTGTCGGGCCGGGCCAGCACGTACTTCGTGTTGAAGATGTTGAGGCCCTTGTTCTCCATCGCGCCCATGTTGAAGTCGCGCAAGGCGACGATCATGTACGCTTCGAGATCTTACTCGCTGCCGAACGCCTCTTAGTCCCACTTCATCGCGCGCTTCAGCGAGGCGAGGCAGTGTTCCGTCTGGTCGAGGTGCTCGCGCGCGACGTAGATCTGAAGCTTTACGCTCCGGCCCGAGCGCGTCACGAACACATCCTCGCGCAGCGAAAGGTCGCCCGCGACCAGCGCGAACAGATAGCAGGGCTTCGGGAAGGGATCGCGCCAGACTGCGAAGTGCTTGCCGCCTGGGAGCTCGCCCCGCTCGATCAAGTTGCCGTTGGACAGGAGCAGCGGATAGCGCGCGCGCTCCGCGACGATGCGGGTGGTGTAGCGCGCCATCACGTCGGGACGGTCGAGAAACCAGGTGATGCGGCGAAAGCCCTCCGCCTCGCACTGCGTGCAGTAGTTGCCGCCCGACACGTACAGGCCCTCGAGCGCCTTGTTCGCCGCCGGCTGGATCGTGCCGGTGAGCTCGAGCGTGAAGCGCGCCGGCACGCGCGGGATGGTCAGCGCTTCGGGCGTGAGCGTGTACTCCTCGGCGGCGAGCGGCCGGCCATCGAGCGCGATCGCCTCGAGCGCGATGTCCTGTCCGTCGAGCACGAGCGGCGCGTCCGGCGCGCCGTGCTCGGTGCGCAGCACCTGGCTTTTTGCCCTGACGCGCGTCGCCTGCTCCTCGAGCTCGAAGTCGAGGGCGATCTCGGCGATGGTGTAAGGAGGCGGGCGGTAGTCCTCGCGGCGTGTCAGGGCCGGGCTGCTTTCCTTCATGCCTCGATTATCGCGCCCGCTCCTTCGCCTCGCACGGGAGTTTCGCGAGTTCAGAGCGGCGCGCGCTTGGGCTCCCCAGGACGGCGCGGATAGCGCGCGGGCGTGGCGCCGCGTTTGCGTACGCGCACGACCACGCCCGTGCTGGTGCGGCGCGTGCTTTCGACCTCGGCGGCGAGGAGCCGCAGCGCGGCTTGGGCTTCCGCGATCTCCGCCGGCGCCTGCTCGCCTTTGATCGCCAAGCTCAGACCGCCCACGCGCACCAGCGGCAACGTCAGCTCGAGCAGGACGGGCAACCGCGACAGCGCGCGGGCGGTGGCGGCAGCGAAGCGCTCGCGCTCCGGCCCGCGCGCGAAGCTCTCCGCGCGCGCGGCGACGACCTGGACGTTGTCGAGCCCGAGCGCGCGCGCCGTCTCGGCGAGAAAGCGCGCCTTCTTGCCGGTCGCCTCGAGCAACGTGAAGCGCTGCTCGGGGAGCGCAAGCGCGAGCGGAATGCCGGGCAGGCCGCCGCCCGAGCCCACGTCCACCACCCCCGCGCCCGGCGCGAGCGCCCGCAGCTCGGGCACGAGGCTCAGGCTGTCGAGCACGTGCTTGCTCCACGCCTCGGCCGGATCGGTGATGGCGGTCAGGTTAAAGGCGCGGTTCGCTGCGAGGAGCCGATCGAGGTAATCCGCGAGCCTCTCGTGCAGCGCTCCCTCGACCTCGACGCCGTGCTGGCGAGCCTCGGCGATCACGTGCGGCGGTGCGGGTGCAGACACGGCGCGGACTGTGGACCCGAAGCTGGCGCGCGGTCAAACCAGCTCGAGATCGTCGAGGGAAGGGTCGTCGCAGCTCGGGCAGCAGGGGGTCGGGCCGCCCGCGTAACACAAGCCGCAGCGCTCGCAGCGGTGCCAGTGGATGAGCTCCGAGCAATGGGCACAGCGGATCACCGTGCTGTGCTCGGTCTCGTTCATGGGCACCTCCGTGCCCCACGAGCAGCGCGCGCAGTACAGCGTGACCAGCTCGCCCTTCTTGCGCTTCATGGCGGCGCACCCGCGCCGCGGCGCTTGCGCCCGCCGCGCGGGGCTCCGCTGCGCGCTCCCGCCCGCCGGAAGTCTGAGCTCATCCGCCGTCCCCCTCGTAAAGTCGTTACCCGAGCCGCTCGCGCGGTCAAGAGCCGGGCCCGCCCGGAGCCCCGCAAGGAAACGCGCCATGTCGTCCACCTCGCTGAACTGGGAACGTCTGCTTTCGGCTGCGCGCCTGAGGCGACCCAAGCCGCCGAGCACGGTCGGCCGCAGCGCGTTTCAGCAGGATGCGGATCTGGTGGTGTTCAGCGCCGCCTTCCGTCGCCTGCAGGACAAGACCCAGGTGCATCCGCTCGCCGAGGGCGGACGCGTGCGCAGCCGGCTTACGCACAGCATCGAAGTGGCGTCGGTCGGTCGCTCGCTCGGGAGCGCCGTGGCCGAGGGGCTGCGCGCGCGGCGCGGGCTCGACCCCGAGCAGTGCCACGCCATGGCCCACGTGGTGCACGCAGCCTGCCTCGCCCATGACATCGGCAATCCTCCGTTCGGCCACGGCGGCGAAGACGCCATCCAGGGCTGGTTCGCCGCGCACCCGGAGGTGACCGGCGCGCTCGCGCCCGAGCAGGCGGCCGACCTGCTCGCGTTCGACGGCAACGCGCAGGGCTTCCGCACGCTGACGCAGCTCGAAAACTACCGTTTCGATGGGGGCTTGCGGCTCACGTACGCGACCTTGGGCGCGCTCATGAAGTACGTGGTGGGGGCGAGCGAGCGAGATCTCGCGGGCGCCGCGCTCGCCCGCAAGAAGCCGGGATTTTTCAGCGCGGAACGGCCTTATGCGGAGAGCGTGCGCGCGGCGCTCGGCTTGCCTGCCGGCCTGCGCCACCCGCTCGCCTACTTGACGGAGGCAGCGGACGACATTTGCTACGCGATCGTCGACCTGGAGGATGGCTTCGAAGCGGGCCTGCTCGATCATCACGATGCCGCGCGCGTGCTCGCCGAGCTCGCAGGGCAAGCGCCCGATCGTTCACTCGGCCGCGGCGAGCAGCTGCAAAAGCTGCGCGGCGTGGCCATC
>CAZYWR010000758.1:0-4790 GCA_964651185.1 uncultured Polyangiales bacterium | reverse complement strand
CAAGACGATTACATGGCTGACGATCACTCCAATTAAACTAGCGATGCCTAAAAACGCCATAAAGCCGAATGGTGTTCCCATAAAGGCCAGCGCCAACAGCGCGGGTCGGGCAGGGTCGGGCCGTTCGCGTGCCGAGGCGTGCGCTTCGAGGGCGCGGTGTGCGATCAGCTGGTTGACGAGGGTGGCCTGGATCTCGGCGGGCAGCTCGCCTTCGTACAAGGTCCGAGCGAGCTCTTCCCAGCGCTCGGCGCTCAGCGGGTGGCGCAGTAGCGACACCGCGGCCGCGCGCGCGACCTCGGGCGAGCGGTCGACGGTGAGCGCGATCAGCGTCTGATCCGAAAGCTCGCCCTCCATGCGCCGTAACGCGCTGGCCACGGCGCGGCGGACCTCCTCGGAGGCGTCGCTGGCATAGGCGGCCAGCGCCGAGGCATCCTCACGCAGCCCCGCGTTCCCGAGCCCCCGGATGAGCGCCGCGCGGTCTTCCTCGGAGGGGGGTTGGTGCAGGTCGCGGACCAGCTGATCGGCGAGCTCGCGCGCCTCGCGCGGAGCTGTGGCGCGCCGCGCAGACGCCACCGCGCCCAGCGTGAACGCGCAAGCGTGGAAGAAGGCGCGCGGCGCCGGCATGGCTCGCCAGCGCTCGTATTCGCCGAGCACGAACTCGACGGTGCGCGCGGTCGGGTGCGTCAGGTGGCCGAGGCGCTGCACCAGCGGCACGTAGGTCGCGGGCACCCTCGCCGCCCAGGTGGCGAGCGCGTCGATTAGCGCGCCCTGCGCGAGCGAACTCCCCGAGATCACCGCCAGGTCGAATACGGCCGCTTGCCCCGGCAACGGGAGCTCCTTGCCCGCCAGCCGGACCAGCTCCACGGCCTGCTCGGGGTGGAGCTGCAGGTAGGCTGCGTCGCGCGCTGTCCAGCTCGTGTCGCCGAGCTCCGGCAGCGCCACGAAGCGGTTGACGTCGCGCACGACCGACGCGAAGCTCACACCCTGACTACGCCGTTCCAGGGTGGCGCGCGAGTCCTCGACCGGTACCTGCGCGGCGGCCGACACGGACTCCTGCAGCGCGGGCGGCGGATCTTCCGCGAGCTCCCGCACTCCGGTCAGCAGGAACGAAATGCGCGAACGGCTGGCCAGTCGTCGCATCACCGACGTCTCGCCGCCCTCGACCCGCAAGCTCTCCCCCAGCGAGGCGCCCAGCAGCACCTGATCGTCGGAGAAACGCGCCTCTCCACCGGCGTTCAGAATCTGCTGGCTGCGCTCGAGCCGATCGCCGGGCAACGGCTCGAGCTGCTCGTAACGCACGCGCCGGCTCTTGAACAAGTGAGGGTCGCGCGGCTCGGCCCGCCAGCGCATCTGGGTCCGACCCAGGGCGGTATGCACGTGGGTGTCGCGCTCGGTCTGCACGTTCAGCTGCTGGCTTCCGAGCTCGCGCAGTACGCCGCGCATCAAGCTCCGAAAGAGCGGGGGAGCGTCGACTGGAAAGCGCAGATCCTGCTCGCTTCCGTCGCGGGCGAGCCGCCAGTAAGCGACCGAGGTGGCGAGCTCTGCCCTGGCCAGATCGGGCGTGGTGAACAGCTCGTTGCCGAGTGCGCGCAGACTGGCCCGCTCGATCTCCCGGAAGCTCGCGGTCACGACCGTGCCGTCGTCAGCCTGCGCGTGCGGGCGCAACGTCAACACGGCCCGAAGCTCGAGCTGCGTGGCGAGCGCATCGCCCGAGGAGCTCGCCACGAGCTGCGCGCGGGACTCATTCTGCCAAGAAAAGCGATAGCTGTACTCGTGGCCGCTTCTCCACGGCACGCCCCGGATCCGCAGGCGAGGCGGACCCTGATTGCAAGCGACCAGCCCTGCGGCGATCAGCGGCGCGGCGATCATCCGCGCCCAACCTCGCGCCAGGCGCTCCCAACGCGACCTGGTCACGGCGACTGGTACCCGCCGCAGGAAGTCCGATAGGCGCACTCATAGCTCGTTCCTTCGATCGAGACAGGATCGAGGCAGGCGTCGATCTTGATGCACTCGATGCCGCAGCAAAATCCGGCCTCGCCCGATGCGCACTTGCAGCTGACCGCGTCCAGGTTGATGGCGCCGGCCGTCGCGAGGCGCAGATCATCTTCGGATAGCGTCCGATCGAGGCGAAAGAACGGCGTGTTGCTGCGCAAGCCAGGCCAGCCGAACAGCTCCGTCTCGAACGAGACCGCAAGTGGATCGACGCCGACCTCTGCGAACACGCTCATGCTGCCTGACAGCAGGTTGGTACCCAGCGTGCCGCCGTTCTGGAACCTGTACGCGTGCTCGCCGCCTAGCACCGAGACCCCAGTCGGGAGGGATAGCTGCAGCAGGGTGAGCGCCAAGCGGATCCCCGCGCTCGCGATCCCGGCGTCGAACTCCGCGTCGGCGAAGGCATCGGCCCGCACCCAGGGCTTGGCCTCGGAGACCAGCTCCAACTCGGAGACGCTCTGGCCTGGGCAATGGTTCGCACCGTTGGCTTCGACCAGGTAGTCGAGCCCGGCCTTCACGGCCGCACCGAACGTGATCTTCATCGGCAACGGGCCCAGGGTGATCCAATACGAGTATTCGGGGCCTCCGAGCAACCAGGGCGGATCTGCGAGCATCGCCGCATAAGAGGGCCGGGTCCCGAGCTTGGCGGATTTCTCCGCATTGAATTCGCGCGACGTTGGGTCGAAGTAGCGCGTCGAGAGGGTATCGATGTCGGCGTAGCTGACGTCGAGGCTGCCGCTCGAGCTGGCCTCCGCGCGGGCGGTACCCGCCAGCGAAAACAGCGAAAGGTCAGCGCCAAAGAAGGAGAGCCCGGCGTGGGTACTCGCCGTGGCGGAGCCCTTGAACTGGCAGTTATCGAGTGCGCCCACACCGGCTTGTTTGTCGGCGCGCAGGCTCCACCCGAAGTCGTAGTCGATGGTCCCTTGGAGGACCGCCGGCTCACCCAACGAAAATGCCTCCGCGCGCTCGTCGTACAGGATCCCGGAGCCGCGGTCCCAGCGCATATCGCCTAGCTCTTCGAGCAGCTCGGCCTGCATGTCTTCGAGCGTCTCTTGTTGCGAGAGGACCTCGCATTGCCGGCCCCGCCACTCATGGTCTTCGAGATCGAAGAACTTCCACGCCTCGCTCGCGCGCGCAGCGAAGTTGCGCCGCTCGTGACAGGGGAAGACGAAGGCTTGGAGCGCAGGCTCTCTGAGCAGACGCCCCAGGCTCATGCCCGTCAGCTTGTTCTCCTTGGCGTTGCGGGCCAGGTCCGCCGCGCAGCGCTGAAATTCGCGCTCCACCTCCTCGTCGAACAGACTGGCGAAGGTGCGCGCGAAGTCTTGGTAGGACCAGTCGCATATGTTTCCGATCTGAGCTCCGCGGTCCGCCAGGCAGCCGCGCTCGTTGAAGCCGAGCTCGTGAACGAGCTGGCGCGTCAGCTCGCGCTCGGTTTCTCGTAGGGCCAGCATCACTTGGGGGTGCTTGGTCTCCTGCTTGAGCATGCAAGCGTCCGCTGCGCTGAACGCCTGAGCCGAGTGATTCGCTGGCGGCGGCTGCGCGACCTGCGGGGCGGCCTGTGCCGCCGCGTTGGCTACCACGTCCTTGTTCTTGAGGCTGGCGCCGCCCACGCCCTTGAGCGACCCTGCCTGCGGCTGCGTGTCCTTGAGCGGGGCGGCCGAGCTACCAGCTCGGCCCATCGAAGCGGCGAGGGAGCGCGAGGCGTAGCTCGCGAAACGCTGCGACTGGATCGGATCGACGACCGGGCTGCCAGTGATCCGCTCCAGCAGGTTCTGAATGCGCGGATCGATCTGGACGGGCTCGAAGGCGGGCGGGCGGCAGCGATAGCAGAGGTCCCCTGGCAGCGTGCACACCGCTTCGACCAGCAGGACCTCGCGCTGGTTGACCAGGTCCTGATAGATCTCGCGCCGGCGATAGGCGTCGGCTTGCTCGCCGTCCAGCGGGTCGTCGTATACATGATCGAGCACGGATTTCATCTGACTATGCACGTCGAGCGCCTTGGCGACGTTGCTCGCGACCTGAGCGACGGGCCTGACCTTGCCGGCATCCGTGAGCTTGGCGACCGGATGCGCCACGTAGTTCAGCTTGTCATCCTTGCCGACGCCCGCGCGCTCTTCCATGACCACGTCGACCCGCGTCGCGATCGACGCCTCGATCGCGCTGCGCTGAGCTGCCGTGATCAGGGGATGGCCCTGGTCATCGACGATCGACCCGCTGTCCGAAAACCACTCCGGCCAGTAGCGCAAGAAGATGTTGGGCAAGAGGCTGGTTCCCGCCTTGGGCAGCAGCTGCTGGGGCATGGCACTGCCGCCGATTTGCTGGAGCTGCGCCTTGTTCAAGGACAACGGGGAGCTCGCGTTGACGGCCAGGTTGTAGACTTGGCGGTAGTTGCCGCCCAGGCGCTTCGCGGCGTACGAGAACTGCGAGTAGTCGCCCCAGCGCTTGAACGCGTAGTCTTCGCAGGACCCGATGGGATCGCCGGCGGAGATGAACGGCGGGCGGTCTTGAAGGACTTCGAAGACCTTCTGTACGCGCTGCTGCGTGGATGGTGAGGCGAGCTCCGGAGCCTTGAGGGCGCGCAGTCGCTCGAGGTCAGTGCGGATCTGGGCGTAGCCGCTCAGCGCGCTCTGGCCAATTCTGCCCGCGAACGAGCCAGCGCCGGAGCGCGCACTGATGGGTGTCAGCGAGGCAGGAGCTGCGCGGGCAGTCTGGCCGGCATGTGGGTCGGGTCCACCTTTCATCGCGGGACTCGGCGAGCTCAGCGTCGCAGCTTGGGCGCGCTTCCCGAACGCCACGGT
>CAZYWR010000757.1:0-14002 GCA_964651185.1 uncultured Polyangiales bacterium | reverse complement strand
GGTCGAGCTCGCCGCGGTCGTGCGCGCGCACGCGCTGCGCGGCGAGCTGCTGATCAAGTTGTTCAACCCGGAGAGCGAGCTCCTCGCGGCGCTGCCCGAGGTCGTGCTGCGCGCGCCCACCGGCGAACTGCGCCGATATCGCGTGCGCCAGCTACGCGGAGGCCGCGAGACGGTGCTCCTCGCCCTCCATGGTGTGGACACGCGCGAAGAAGCGGAGGCGCTGCGCGGTTCGCTCGTGTGCATTGAACGAGCGCAGCTGCCTGCACTCGACGAGGGCGAGTACTACTTGATCGATCTACCGGGCCTGCAAGTGCGAGCGCCCGGCGGCGCGGTGCTCGGCTACGTGGAGGACGTGATCGAGTATCCGAGCGTCGCCTGTCTCGTGGTCATCACGGATGGCGTAGTGCGCGAGGTCCCCGAGCTGCCCCGCTACTTGCCCGAGGTGCATGTGAAGGATGGTTTCGTCGTCGTCGATCATCTCGAGGAGATCGAACCCGTGCCGCTCGCCGCGCTCAAAGGCAAGCGCTGATGCGCTTCGAGGTGATCACGATCTTTCCCGAGCTGTTCGACTCGTTCCTCAGCAAGGGTCTGGTCGCCAAGGCGCACGCGAACGGCACGATCGAGGTGGAGCGCACGAACCCGCGCGACTTCGCCAGCGACAAGCATCGTAGCGTCGACGACGCGCCGTACGGCGGTGGGAGCGGCATGGTGATGCTGCCGGGGCCGATCTTGGCGGCCCTCGAAGCGCGCGAGAGCGGCCGGCGCCTGCACCGCGTCCTGCTCACGCCCCAAGGGCGGCCCTTCACCCAGGCGATCGCGCGCCGCTTGGCGCAAGAGCCCGCGGTCGCGCTCGTGTGCGGTCGCTACGAGGGCGTCGACGAACGCGTGCGCGACGCGATGGACGAGCAGATCTCGCTCGGCGATTTCGTGCTCACCGGCGGCGAGGTCGCGGCCATGGCGGTGATCGAGGCGACCGCGCGGCTTCTGCCGGGCGTACTCGGCAACCCCGAGTCCATTCGCGACGAGAGCCACGCGCAAGGCCTGCTCGAATACCCGCAGTACACGCGCCCGCCGGAGTTCCGCGGCCAGCGCGTGCCCGACGTGCTGCTCTCCGGCGACCACGCGGCGGTCGCGCGCTGGCGGCGCAAGGAGGCGTTGCGGCGCACCCGGCGCGAGCGTCCGGACCTGTTCGCGAGCTACGCGCTTGACGTCGACGAGCGCGCGTTGCTGGCGGAGCTCGATGCCGAGGCTTCCGGCCGACGCGATCGACGTGCGCAATCTGCGGATGGCGAGAACGGCCTCTTCGAAACGCGCGCGCCGGAGGGCGCGGTTTCGCAGGCCAGTGCGCCGCGTGCGAGCGCCCCGGTCTACGTCGGCCTCGTGCACCATCCCGTGCGCGATCGTGAAGGGCAGATCGTGACCACCGCGGTCACCAACCTCGACGTCCACGACCTCTCCCGCTCGTGCCGCACCTACGGCCTCGCGGGCTACTTCGTGATCACGCCGATCGCCGCCCAACGCGAGCTCGTCGCGAAGATCCTCGAGCACTGGCGTGAAGGCAGCGGCCAAAAGCGCGTGCCCGAACGCAAGGTCGCGCTCTCGCTCTGCGAGCCCATCGAATCCGTCGAGGCGACCATGCGCGCGATCGAGGAGCGCCATGGCGCCCCGCCCCGCGTCATCGTGACCGCGGCGAAGCTCCCGAGCGGCGTCGCCCCCCAAACGCCTGCGGCGCTGCGCAGCCAGCTGCGCGACGGCCGGCCGAGCCTTCTCCTGTTCGGAACGGGTCACGGGCTCGCGTCGGAGGTGCTCGAGCGCGCCGACCTCGCGCTCGCGTCCATTCGCCCGGGCACCTACAATCACCTCTCGGTCCGGGCTGCGTGCGCGATTACGCTCGATCGGCTGTTCGGCGACGAGGGGGCCTAGCGCTTCCGCTGTCTCCGTTGACGGAGCGACTCGAGCATGTCAAATAGCCGGCCCGCTTGGAGAGTTGACCCCATGCCCAGCACGATTCCTCAGATCGCCGCCCTCGAGCAGGCGCAGCTCCGGACGCTGCCCGACTTCCGCGTGGGGGACACCGTCAAGGTTCACTTCCGCATCAGCGAAGGCGAAAAGGACCGCGTCCAGATCTTCCAGGGCACGGTGATCCGCAAGTCGCGCGGCGGGGTGGGCGCTACCTTCGCCGTGCGCAAGACGTCGTACGGCGTCGGCGTGGAACGCATCTTCCCGATGCACTCGCCGCGCATCGAAAAGGTCGAGATCGGCTTCCGCGGTCGCGTGAAGCGGGCGCGGCTCTTCTACATGCGCGAGCTCGAGGGCAAGAAGGCGCGTCTGCGCGAGAGCACACGCGAGCGCGTGGCCACTGCCAAGGGGGGTAAGAACGCGGCGTCGAAGCCCTCCGTGCCGCCGCCCGACGCTTCCGACACGAACGCCGGCTGAGCGCTGCGCGGGCGCGGGCCGCCGGTCGCACCCATCGCCGGCGCACGAACACGCCCAGCGGTGTCAGGGGCCCGTCGGTCGGTTGACCCACCAACGGCTCGTGTCGAGCTTGGAGGCAAAGGGCGGAATGGGCCGGCTGACGTCTCCTTCGACGACCTCGACAACGGCTACGATGTGCGCCTGAGTTTGTAGGACCTCGACGCGGCGCGTTTCGGGATCGACGAGCCAAATCCAGGTCACGCCCGCTTGCGCATAGAGCGGAACCTTCAGGTCGCGGTCGACCCTCTCTGTCGAGGGCGACAGAATCTCACAGCACCAGTCGGGCACGCGGACGATCGGGTTCTGGAAAACAAAGGCCGGTGGCACCGGCTCGCCGTCTGCCAGTCGCCAACCCGACAAGTCCGGAACCGCCAGTCTGTCACCGGGCAGCCGAACCTCTGCCTCCTGCTCGAGCCACCCGCCGCGCCCGCCCTCCCAGGTGTCGTCGTCTTCAAGCGCGCGCGCAATGCTGCGGGCAGTGATGCGATGAGGCCCGGCCGGTCGGCCCATGGTCCGAATCACGCCTGCTTCGAGAATCTCTCCGGTCAGACCCGGCGCGAGCGCCTCGATTGCCCGATAGAGCTCCTCAAATGAAGCGACCCTCTGTGCGGCGGCCACCATCGCGGAGAGCGTATCATAGCCCTCCTGCGCCGGCGCGGCGCGCCGGCTCGCGGTCGTCGTGCTCGCGCATGCTCGCAGACCGCGAGCCTTGACCCAGGTAGCTTCCAGGAGCGACCTTGTAAGGGTGCGCGCCGTCGGGTTGAAAGTCCTCAAAAACAAGCTCAGCGAATACGTCCGGCTCGCTGCCGGCGGCGAGACCGTGCTCGTCACCGACCGCGATCGCGTGGTGGCAGAGCTGGTTCCACCGCGCGAGGGAAGGAGCACCTGGCTCGGCGACGCGGTGTTGGCCGAGGCTGTGCGAAAGGGTTGGCTCACGCCCCCGCGCTTGCGTGAGTCCGGCCCGCCGCCCCGCCTGCCCGTCGCCGCGACGGCACAGCTCCTCGACGAGCTTCGTCAGGATCGGGGGGATCGCTGATCTACGTCGATACGTCGGTCGCGCTCGCGCATCTGCTCGGGGAGGATCGCCATCCGCCCGCCGGCTTCTGGGATGAGTCGCTCGTGAGCAGTCGATTGCCCGAATACGAGCTATTCGTGCGCCTTCATGCGCGGCGTCTCGCCAAGAGCCACGGCGCGGCCGCGCAGCAATTGGTGTCCCGCTTGGCGCTGCTCGAGATGTCGCCACCCGTGCTCGCGCGAGCGCTCGAGCCGTTTCCGAGCCCGGTCCGTACGCTCGACGCGCTCCACCTCGCTTCGCTCGAGTTCTTGCGCGCCCAAGGCATCGAGCTCGCGCTCGCCAGCTACGACGAACGCATGCTGGGCGCCGCGCGCGCGCTCAAAATTTCGCTCGCCCCGCTCGTGTGAGCGCCGAGGCGCTCGGCGCTGCTCACAAGCTCGGCGTGAAAGGAGGGCTGCCGGTGCTCGGCGTCTCGTAGCTGCGCTCGGTTCCGTCGCGCAGGCGCAGCCGCCAAGTCGTTTTGTGCTTGATGGCGCGTCCCTTGAGCTTGACCCCGCGCACGATCACCGAGCTCGGAAGCTGCATGAAGATCGCCTGCGTGGGGCACACCTTCACGCATGCGGCGCAGTCCCAGCAATCGCGGTTTTCGCGGATCATCGCCTTGCGGTTTTCCTTGAGGATCATCAAGTCGCCGGGGCAATCGCGCACGCACATCGGCTCTTCCGCGATGCCGCAGCCGTTGCACACGTTCTCGTCGACGAAGATGCCCATGATCAGTCTCCACCGTGTCGGATGATCGCGCCGTCCGCAAGCGGCGGCAGCACCACCTCGAGCGCCGCGCGCTCTACCGGCCGCTCGACCATGTCGATGCGATCGCCTTGGCGCACGGAGTTCACGAACACGCTCCAGCGCGCGTCGTCGCGCTCGGGGTAATCGAGGCGCTCCTGATAGCAATGCCAGCGCGTCTCTTTGCGATGCATCATGTGCGCGACCAAGGTCTGGGCCACGGTCACGCGGTCCATCAGCTCGTGCGCATGCAGGAGCTCGTGCAGACTCGAGGCCGTCACGGCGTTGAACTCTCGCTCGAGCCGGCGCAAGTGGATCTCCGCGATCTTGAGCTCGCCCTCCGAGTAGCCATAGAGCTGGCTGATGCCGCCCGCGTACTCGTCCATGATCTTCTGTAGGCGCTCTTCGAGCTCGCGGGGCGCCGTGCCCTGTCTGTCTTCGAACGGCGCGAACACGCGGTCGCGCTCGTTCAGCACCTGCTCTTCGTCGAGCTCCGGGAGGCGCCGTGCGCGCGCGTCTTCCGCCATGTCACGGATCGCCAGCACGGCCTCCGCCCACGCGCCCGGCGCATATTTCTTCGGCGAGCCGCCTGCCACGTCGCCCGCCGCCCACAGGCCGGGCAGGGTGGTGCGCCGGCGCGCGTCGATCCAGAAGCCCGACAAGCCGTGGCCGCCGACCACGTGCGGCTCGCTGCCCGTGATCTCCACAGGCGCCATCTTGCCGCCGCCGCGCCCGTAGTACATCTCGTCCTGCAGCAGCATCGCGGCGGGTGGCGCCATCGACAGGTACGCGCGCGTCGTCCCCTCGAGCTTGCGCGCGTCGACGTTGCTCAGATCCAGATAGCAGGGGCCGCGACCCGCGAGCTTCTCCTGCAAGGTCGCATACAGGCGATCCTGCGTCGTCATGCGGGCGCCGCCGAGGTGCTGGTAGTACTTCTCCAGGTAGGGCTCGCCGCGTGCGTTGATCTGCTTCGCGCCGAGCCACTGCGCGATCTCTCCCGTCGGCGCGATCGCGTCCTTGATGCGCAGCGGAATGAAGCGAAACTCGAAGCTCGTCATCTCCGCGCCGGCGCGGATGCCCATCGCCAGCCCAGCGCCGGTATTGAACGGCGAGTACCACATGCGGTGCGCTGCCATGCCCGGGTTGTTGGGCCGATAGAGGCCCGCGGTGCCGCCGGTGCACAAGAGCACGGCTTTGGCGCGGATCGCGTAGAAGCGGCCCGTGCGCAGGTGAAAGCCGAAGGCGCCGATCACGCGCCCGCGCTGCGTGGCGAGCGCCGTGATGTTGATGCGATTCAAAATGCGCGCGCCGCTCGCTTCGGCCGCCTTGCCGAGGATCGGCTTGATGCGCTCGCCCATGATCTTGATCGACGCGCGCCCGCGCTTGAGCGGGTTGCCGTTCTCGTCGCGCGGGATGGGCAGGCCCCACTTCTCGACCCGATGCGCCTGCTCGTTCAGCTCGCGCGCCATCGAAAGCACGAGATCGTCGCGCACGATCCCGTGCGTGTCGCGAATCGTGTAACGCAGGAACGACTCGGCGGTCTCGCCGGGCGTCAAATACGCGTTCAGCGCGCTGATCCCCGCGGCCAGACAGCCGCTGCGATAGATGTGCGCCTTCTCCACCAACAGCACGTCGAGATCGGGCGCCTTTTCGCGCGCTTCGACCGCGGCTACGCAGCCGGCAGCCCCGCCCCCGACGATCAGGAGGTCGCAACTGAGCTCTTCGACGTCGTTCATCGGATCGCTAGCTTCGATTCGCGAAAGTCATTCGTACCGGGCACGTGCACCCACAGCTTACGGTCGGCGATCTCGCCCGCCTGCACGCTGATCACGATGAAGGCGCACGGCCACATCAGCAGGTTGTCCGAGGCGAACGTGGCGGCGTCCTCCTGGGAGAAGTAGGCGCCCGCGTCGCAGTGGGAGTGATAGATGACCTTGATCGGGCGCCCCGCCTTCTCACCGGCCTCGAAGCTCTTCGCCGCCTTCAGCTCGTTGATCTTGAAGTACGTGCGTGAAGTACGCGGGAACGTAAGCGGGTCGAGCTTGTGGTACTTGTCGGCTTCGTTGTCTGCGCGCTCGGCGCGATCGAGCAGCCGCGGTTCAGCCGCCGGGCCGCTCACGAATCCGCAGCACTCGCTCGGATAGCTCTCGAGCGCGTGCGCCTCGAGCGCGGCGAGCACCTCGCGCGCGATCGTCAGATCGCCGGCGATCCAGGGCGCGCTCGTACCGACGCGCGCATCACCACTCATAATATTTCTCCCAGCGCATGGGCGCGAAGTAGCGGTCGCCGCGGTCGCAAGCGATCGTGACCACGCAGCCCTCCTCGACGCGCTTCGCGATCTGCGTGGCTGCCCAGACGTTGGCGCCCGTGCTGTGGCCGACGTGCAGCCCCTCCTCGCGCGCCAAACGATCGGCCATATCCCAGCCGCTGTCGGTCGGCACGGGCATGATCTCGTCGGGCAGCTGCGGATCGTAGATCGCAGGCACGATCGAGCTCGCCATGTGCTTGAGCCCCTCGAGTCCGTGCAGCGCCTCGGCCGGCTCGGCCGCGACGCACACGATCTTGCGCGTGTGCTCGCGCAGCCTGCGCGTCGTGCCCATCATCGTGCCGCTGGTGCCGAGGCCAGCGACGAAATGCGTGATCTCGCCGCCCATCTGCTCGAGAATCTCGCGTCCGGTCCCGAGGTAGTGCGCGCCCGGGTTGCTCGGGTTCGAGTACTGGTCGCTGTAGAAGTACTTATCCGGGTGCTCGGCGACGAGCTTGCGCACGTGGCGGATCGCGCCGTCCGAGCCCTCCATGGGGTCGCTGTAGATGAGCTCGGTGCCGAACGCGCTGGTGATGTTCTTGCGCGCTTGCGACACGTTCGAGGGCATGACGAGCGCGATGCGGTAGCCGAGGCAGGCGCCGAACAGCGAGAGCGCGACGCCGGTGTTGCCGCTGGTGGCGTCGACCAGGATCTTGTCCTTCGTCAAGCGTCCGTCCGCGATGGCGTCGCGCATCATGTTGAGCGCCGGGCGGTCTTTCACCGAACCGCCCGGGTTCATGTACTCGAGCTTGAGATAGATCTTCACGCCGGGCTGGTCGCGCTCGATGCTGCGCAAGCGCACGAGCGGCGTATTCCCGACGGCCTCGACGATGGAGTCGATGCGCTTGAACCGGCTCACGCGTCCTCACCTTGCTCGGGCGCGCCCTCGCGCGCGTCGATACTCTGCTCGCGCACGCCCTCGCGCGCGTCGATACTCTGCTCGGGCGCGCCCTCGCGCGCGTCGGCTGAACTGAGCGCCACGATCGGCAGTGGCTCGACCGGGGCGGGCAGGCCGGCGAGCGTGCGCATCGCAGCCACCGCCGCGAGCGCCCCGGCCAGCGCGCGCGCGGCCTCCAGGAGCTCGTCCGTTCCGGCCATGCGCGCGATCTCGTCCGGCGAGTACAGCGGCAGCTCGTCCGCATCCGCTCGATCGCTCACGCGCACGCCCGCTCGCTGCAGGTAGGTGCGCGCGACCTCGAGCGCGCCGTCGTCCGCGCCGGGGCGCGCAGAGAGCTCCGACGCGAGCAGGCGCGCCTGGCCCGTCTCGCCGAGCTGCGGGAGCAAGAGCTGGCGCGCGTAGCGCACACGATCGGACGCGGACAGCACAGCCACGCTCAGCCGCCAGCGATCGCGGGCACGATGCTCACGGAGTCACCCTCCTTGAGCGCGGTGTCCAAGTTGTCGAGGAAGCGAATGTCCTCTTCGTTGGCGTAGATGTTCACGAAGCGCCGCACGCCCTTGTCGTCGCACAGGCGCTCCTTGAGGCCGGGGTGCTTCTTCTCCAGGTTATCGATGACCTCGCGCACGGTCGCGCCGCTGATCGGCACTTCATCGGCGCCGCCCGTGAGCGTGCGCAGGGGGGTGGGGATGCGGACGGTGATGGGCATGCTGTTCTCCTTCGAATGTTCGCGCGCAGAAGCGCGCACTGGGATGTCAGTTCGCGCGGGCGTCTTCCTGGGCGCACGCGCCGGCGTAGCGTCCTGGGGCGAGATCTGCGACTTGTCCGCGGCACAGCGGACAATCGGAGCGCGCGTCCACGCGGCGTCGGCGCACGCCTTCCCCGAGCGCGTCGTAGCTCCAGAGCACGCCCGCGGCGCGGCTCCGTCCGTGCAGGAGCTCGAGCGCGATCGCCGCCTGCAGCGCGCCGAGCACGCCGACCACGGGACCGAGCACACCGGAGACCGAACAGGTGTCAGGCTGACCGCGCGGGATGTCCTCGAACACGCAGCGCACGCACGCGCCCTGCGCGGGCTGGGCACTGACGCCGAGCGCCCAGCCACCGAACCGAACCGCGCCTGCCTGCACGATCGCGACGCTGCTCAGTCGGGCCGCATCGGCCGCGAGAAACTTGGTCGCGTAGTTGTCGGAGCCCTCGATCACGAGCGCATGTCCGGCACACAGCGCGAGCGCATTGTCCGGCGCGAAGCGGTCGACCACGCGCTCGATCCGCAACGCGCGCGCATCGGGCGCGAGCCGCGCGAGGCGCTCCACGGCGGCTTCTACCTTGAGCCTCCCGACGTCCAGCTCGTCGTAGAGCGTTTGGCGGTGCAGATTGCTGAGCTCGACCCGGTCGTCATCGACCAACGTGAAGCGCGTCACGCCGCTCTTGACCAGCACCGAGAGCACCGGACAGGAGAGCCCGCCCGCTCCGATCACCAACACGCCGCGCGGCGCCCTCATCGATTCGGCGCGCTCTGCGCCGAAGCCGGCGACAGGAACGCTCATCGGAAATACTCGTCGAGACTGAAGTAGCGCTCGCCCGTATCGCACAGCACGGTCACGACCGCCTTGCCAGGCCCGAGCTCGGCCGCCACTTGCGCCGCGACGTGCGCGTTGGCTCCGGCGCTGATGCCCACCAAGAGCCCCTCCTCGCGCGCAAGCCGTCCTTTCATCACGTAGGCATCGCGGTCCTGCACCAAGCGGATCTCGTCGACGGCCGTCGGGTCGTAGTTCTTCGGCACGAAGCCCGCGCCGATGCCTTGGATCTTCGTGGGTCCGGGATCGCCGCCGCTCAGCACGGGACTCTGCTCGGGTTCGACCGCGATCACGCGCAGCGCCGGGTAGCGCTGCTTCAACACGGCCCCGACACCGCTGATGGTGCCGCCCGTGCCGACCGCCGCCACGAACGCGTGCACCGGCTCGTCTCCGAACGCGCGGAGGATCTCTTGCGCCGTGTGCTCGCGGTGCGCGCCCGGGTTCTCCGGATTGTCGAACTGGCCGGGCATGAACGCGCCGCGCTCGCGCACCACGTCGTGGGCCGCCTCGATGGCGCCTTCCATCACGCGCTCGGCGGGGGTCAGCACGATCTCGACGCCATAGGCCTCGAGCAGCGCGCGGCGTTCGAGCGACATGCTCTCCGGCATGGTCAGCACCAGCTTGTAGCCTTTACGCGCGCACACGAGCGCGAGCCCGATGCCGGTGTTGCCGCTGGTCGGCTCGACGACGGTGTCGCCGGGCTTGAGCCTGCCCGCGCGCTCGGCCGCTTCGATCATCGAGAGCGCGATGCGGTCTTTGACGGAACCACCGGGGTTGAGCTGCTCGCATTTCGCCCAGACCGTTGCGGTGCCTTCGGGAACCACGCGCCGCAGATGCACGAGCGGCGTATTGCCGATCAGCGAGAGCACGTTTTCGTAGACGGGGGCGCTGGCGCTCATGGCTCCGACTCTAGATCACGTACACGTAGCCGCCAGGCATGCTCCGCTGCACGCCCTGCTCCTGTGCCCGCTGGCAAAGGTCCTCGAGGGTGACGTCTTCGAAGCACGCTTCGATGCGCGCGCCGAGGTCGCGAAAAGCGCCTTCGGTCACGGCGATGCTCGCCGCATCGCCATGCTCGCCCGGCTCCTCGGGCGTGAAGAAGCTAACTTTGCCTTCGATCGCCGTGATGATTTCGCCGAGGGAGACGTCTCGCGCGGGCCGCGTAAGTTGGTAGCCGCCGCGCGGTCCGCGCTTGCTCGAGACCAGGCCGGCGCGGCGCAGATCCTGAAAGATCTGTTCGAGAAAGCGCGGCGGGATGCTCTGGCGCTCCGCGATGTCGCGGATTTGCGAGCAAGCGCCCTCCCCATGAAACGCCAGGTCGAACAGAGCGCGCACGCCGTAGCGGCCTTTGTTGGACAGCTTCATGAGTCTTGCCTTGGCGAGGAGCATGTAGACTAGTTCTCGCATCGGAAATGTCAAGAATGGCTGGCGCGTTGCCCGGCGCGTGCTCCGAGCGCTATCGTGCGAGGGGTTTTGCGCAGGGACGGTGAGGAGGTTTCGTGCGGCGCTGTCCCACCTGTCACTCGCAGTACACGCCTGATTCGCGCATCTGCCCCATGGACGGAGCGCAGCTCGAAGACGCGCCCGACCCCTTGATCGGCCGGACCATCGGCGGGCGCTACCTGGTATGCGAGCTGATCGGCACGGGCGGCATGGGCACCGTGTACCGCGGTCGTCATCAGCTGGTCGGGCGCGACGTGGCGCTCAAGTTCTTGGCTCCGCGCTACGCCAGCGACGCAGCCGCACGCGAGCGTTTCCTACGCGAAGCGCGCGCGGCCAATCGCATCGATCACGAGCACATCATCGACATCACCGATTTCGGCGAGACCTCCGACAAGCTCGTGTTCCTCGTGATGGAATACCTGGAGGGCGAGCCGCTCTCGCACATCATCGCGCGCGGCGCGCTCGAGCCGCGCCGCGCGCTCACCATCGCCTGGCAGCTGGCGACGGCGCTGGCGCGTGCGCACGAGCTCGACGTCATTCATCGCGACATCAAGCCCGACAACGTGTTCGTGCTGCAGCGGCGCGGCGGCGACTTCGTGAAGCTGCTCGACTTCGGGCTGGCTCGCGTGATCGGCGAGCATCGCTTGACCGCCACGGGCAAGGTGTTCGGGACCCCGGAATACCTCGCGCCCGAGCAGGCGCGCGGCGAGCCGCTCAGCGGCCACGCAGACCAGTATGCGCTCGGCTGCGTCGTGTACGAGATGCTGACGGGCGAGCTGCCGTTCGACGGCCCGAGTCCCGAGGTGATCATCAAGCACCTGCACGATCTGCCGGAGCCCCCCTCGCGACGCGTGGCGGGTCTTCCCCTGGCGCGCGAGATCGACGCGTTGGTGATGCGCATGTTGGCCAAACAAGCGCGCGATCGCTTCAGCGACGCCTACCACCTCGCCGATGAGCTGCGCGGGCTGCTCGATCAGCTTCAAGGCGGGCGCGTGTCGTCGCGGCCGCCGCGCCGCTCGGGCACGGTCTCGGTGCCGGCCGAAGCGTCCCAAGTGACGCAGCCTTGGCTCGACGCCGCCGAAGAGAGCTGGGCCTCCCGCCTCGAGCTGTTTCAGTCGCTGCTGCCGCGCGCCTATCCGAACGGCGAAATCGAGGAGCCGTTGCGCCGGTGCTTGCGCGACATGGCGGATCTCGTCGGGCAAGCGCGGCAGCTGCGGCAACGGCTCAGCGATAACGTGCTCGCGGCGAAGCAGCACGAGGACGAGCTGCGCGCGGCGCGCCTGCGCGTCGGGCACGCCGCCGATGAGCTCGGACACGACGAATCGCGCGTCGCGCGCCGCGTGGCCGAAGCGGAGAGCGCGCTGGCCGGCGTCCGCGCGCAACTCGCGGAGCTCGAGCGCCCGTTGCTCGACGCGCTGCATGAATTGGCCCATGACGTCGAAGGTGGATTGACGCGCGCGCGCGCGGAGCACTTACGGCAGCTCGGCGGCAGCGCTGGTTTGTGGCTCGATACCGAGATGCAGCTCGCGGCACTCGGGGGCAGGCTCGCAGCCGCCGAGCGCGAGCGCGAAGACCTGCGGTTTCAGATCGCGCAGCTCAAGGGCCGGCTCGGTATCTTGAACGCGGAAGCCGACGGGGAGCGCAGCCGCCTGCGCGAAGAGGCGGAGGCGCTCGAGGCGGAGCTGTCCCGCGTGCTCGACGGCCTCAGCCGCGCGGCGGATCCCATCGCGCGCAAGCTCGCCAGCGTACCGGGTCTACGCGAGGTGCTCGCGAACGCACGGAGCGCCGCGCCCGACCGAAACGCCGCTTCGCGCGCCTGACGTAGACCTGTGCACGGCATCACGGGACGCGGCGAGCGTCGTGCGCTTCGCATTTGTGTGGGGGCATGACGGTCATTGCCGGTGGGGTAGGGCGGCGCGTGCCCTCGCCGGCGTTTGAATCTGGCGCGTGGAGCACGCGTCTCGATGGTAGACTGCTGCGAGCGGTGCTCGGTCGACGTGCGGAGTTGGCCCAAGCGGCCGGATCCCTCGGCAGACGTCTCGCGCTGCCCGGTCGGCACCGGCGGCTTCTGAGGTTCTCGCTATGGCTTGGGCGATACGTGTGCTCCTGTGCGTGTGTCTCGGCCTCTCGGCCCCCCTGAGAAGTTTCGTCCGCGCGCAAGACGATCAGAGCGCGCGCGACGCGCGCGGCGAAGAGGCGTTCAAGAAGGCATTGGCGCGGCTCCGCTCCACGGATGCCAACGAGCGCGCCGCGGCGGCCGATGAAATGGGCCGGCGAGGCTATCGCCTCCGTAAGCAGATCGCGGAGGTGCTGCGGCCGGTGCTGGTCTCTGATCCGGAGTCGGTGGTGCGCGCCGCGGCGGGGCGCGCGCTCGGGCGTCTCGGCGCGCGCGAGGCCGTGCCGGAACTGGTCAAGGCGCTGAGCGATCGGACGCCCGAGGTGCGGGTCGTGGCCGCCGCGGCGCTCTGGCGTCTGCCCGATCCGAGCGCCGTGCCGGCGCTGCTCGAGCGCGTCAAAGACTCCGACAAAGCGGTGCGCGAATGGGCGGCGCTCGCGCTCGGCGTCGCCGCCGACCCGCGCGCCGTGCCCGAGCTGGTGCGGCTGCTCGACGATCCAGAGCGGGCGGTACGCCTGGCCGCGGTGAGAAGCCTCGGGCGCGTGAATCGCCCCCAAGGGCTCGAGCCGCTCGTGCAGAATCTCGAGTCCGGCAAACGCGACGAGGAAGAGAAAGAGGAAGTGGTCAACTCCGTGGCGAGCATCGATACGCCCGAACGTGTCTCCACGTTGCTCGAGCTCTTGAACGCGGCGGGCGCAGACGCGAAACAGCGCCTGCGGGTGGTGCTCGCGCTCGGTAAGGTCGGCGACGCCCAGACCTTGCCAGTCCTACGCAAGCTCGGCAGCAAGGACGACTCGCGCGCGGTGCGCGAGGCCGCGACCCACGGCTACGCCGCGGTGCTCGGGCGCACCAAGAGCGGCAAACCGGAGGGGGTCGCGAGCGACGCGGCCCGTCCCTAGCGCATGCGCCCTGTCCCGTCCTTGCCCGCCTGCGCAGCTCCACGTTCCGGCGTGGACGGACGGGCCGGCACGGGCAGCATCGGCGAGGAGTGCGCGAGGTTCATCACGGCGCGCTCGCGAAAGGCTTTGCCGGCCCGGCAGCGAACGCCGTTCAGCTCCAGACTAACCTGGTTGGCGACGTCCAGCTCCACGTCCGCTTCCCCGCTTCCTGCCCGGTTGATGGCCGTGGCGCTGGGCCTCTGCTTGCTGTGGGCGAGCGCTCGCGCCCGAGCCGATGATGAGCTGGCCACGGTCACGCAGCACCTGCGCGGCCGTGGCGCGAGCGAGGTCGTCGAAGTAGCGCGCGGCTTCCTGTTCGAGGGGCAATCGACCGCGCACGAACAACAGCTTTCGCGAGCGGGCTGCGTCGCGTACCTGGCGCTCGGGTTGGGCGAGGTCCGTGACGTGGACCTGGGCATCTACACGCGCGCGGGACAGCTGATCGCCGA
>CAZYWR010000756.1:0-5272 GCA_964651185.1 uncultured Polyangiales bacterium | reverse complement strand
GGGCTCTCGGGCGCGGCGCGCGTGGCGTTCGCCGACACCGAGCTCGCCGCGCTCACGACCACCGAGCTCGCGGCCCTGTCCACGTCGGCGATCGCGGGCCTGAACGCGACGGCCATCACCGCGCTGTCCGTCGATCAGGCGTCGGCGCTCTCGAGCACCCAGCTCGGCGCGCTGTCTGCTGGCGCGATCCGCGGCATCGGGTCCGATCAGCTCGCCGCGCTGAGCCCCGCGCAGCTCGCCGGCTGGTCGCCTACGCAGCTCGGGTCTCTGACCACCACCGCGATCGACGGGCTCACGGCCACGCAGCTCGCGAGCCTGAGCACCACCCAGATACGCGGGCTCGCCCCGGCTGCCCTCGGCGAGCTGAGCAGCACGCAACTCGCGGCGCTGTCCAGCGCGCAGATCAACGCGCTCACCACGACGCAGCTGCGCGGCTGGCAGAGCACCGGTGTCTCCGAGCTGAGTGTCCAAGACATCGAGGCGCTGAGCGCCACGCAGTTCACCGGGCTGACGCCGTCGGCGCTGTCGGGACTCGGCGCCGACCAGGTCGAGGCCCTGACCAGCACGCAGCTCCGCGCGCTCTCCGCCGCGCAGTTCGGGCAGTTCACCGCGACCGAGTTCGCAGACCTGAGCAGCTCGCAGGTCGCCGCGCTCACGGTCACTGCCCTCGCCGGACTCAACTCGACGGCGGTCGCGGCGCTCGCGACCACGCAGCTCGCGCAGCTCAGCGTGACGCAGTTCGCGGCCCTCGCGACGTCGGCCATCACGGGCCTCACCGAGGACCAGGTCGCGGCGCTCACCACTGGTCAGGTGGCGGCGCTGACCCCTGCGCAGCTGCGCGCCCTCACGCTCACGGCCATCGCCAGCCTTTCGGATGACCAGGTCGGCGCGCTCACCGCCACGCAGCTCGCGGGCCTCACCTCGTCCGGGCTGAGCGAGCTCCCCACGACGCAGTTCAGCGCGCTGACCACGACCCAGCTCCCGGCGCTCTCGGCGACCGCGCTCAAGGGCCTCACCGAAGATCAGCTCGCGACCCTGACGAGCGATCGCGTCGGCGCGCTGAGCACGACGCAGCTGAACGCGCTGACGACCACGAGCTGGGGTCTGTTCTCCGTGTCGCAGCTCGCGGCGCTCAGCTCCACGCAGGTGCACAGCCTGACGAGCAGCTCGCTCACGGCGCTCGCCGACACACAGGTCGCGGCCCTGAGCGCGACGCAGATCGGCGCGCTCAGCACGACGGCGCTGCGCGGGCTCCGATCCACGACCATCTCCGAGCTGAGCACGACCCAGCTCGACGCGCTCACGGGCGCCCAGTTCGCGTCTCTCACGGCGACGGCCCTGACCGGCCTCTCGGTGGACCAGCTGCCGGCGCTCACGACCACGCTCGCGCGGGCGCTGACCGCGACGCAGATGGGCGGGCTCAGCCCGGACGTGGTGTCGAACATGAGCGCCGATCAGCTCGGCGCGATCGGAGCGCCGCTCGGCGGGCTCTCCACGTCCGCCATGAGCGCGCTGTCGCTAGACCAAGTGGCCGGCCTCACCTCGACGCAGCTGGGCGCGCTCCCGAGCACGCTCGTCGGCGCGCTGTCCTCGGATCAGCTCGCGGCCCTCCAGGTCACGCAGGTCGAACGCCTCTCGTCCACGCAGCTCGCTGGGCTCTCCGCGTCCGCCATTCCGGGGCTGTCGGCGACGCAGCTCGCGGCGCTGAGCAGCACGCAGCTCGCCGGCTTGAGCAGCACCTCGGTGGGAGCCCTGAGCACCACGCAAATCGACACCCTGACGACGATCCAGCTCGCGTCTCTCAGCACTGCGCAGCTGCGCGGCCTGACGGGCGAGGACGTGTCTTCGCTGTCGGCGGCAGAGCTCGCGGCGCTCACCTCGCGCCAGCTCGGCGCGCTCTCGACCGACGCGGCGGAGGGGCTCACCCAAGACCAGCTGGCCGCGCTCTCGCTGGCCCAGCTCGGCGGGCTGACCAGCACGGCCCTCGCAGAGCTCGCGCCCTCGCAGTGGTCGGCGCTCGCGCCCTCGCAGATCGCCGCGCTCTCGAGCACGGCGCTGCTCGGCGTGACGGCCACCGAGCTCGCCGCGCTCTCGAGCGCGCAGCTCGCGGCGCTCACCTCGCGCCAGCTCGGCGCGCTCCACGCGAGCCAGCTTGCAGGCCTGAGCTCCACGGCGATCGGCGCCTTCAGCGCGACGCAGCTCGCGGGCCTCTCGCCCGCGCAGCTCGGCAGCCTGACCGCGACCGGGACGAACGGCCTGTCGTCGTCGCAGTTCGCCGCGCTCACCGCGAAGCAAGTCGCCGGCGTCAGCGCCACCGCGATCCAGCAGCTCGACGCGTCCGGGCTGGGTGCGCTGAGCGCGACGCAGCTCGCGGCGCTCACCACCGCGCAGCTCGCCGGATTGTCGAGCGCCAACGTCGGCGCGTGGACCACCAGCGAGCTCGGCGCGCTCTCCTCGACGCAGCTCGACGCCCTGACCCCGAGCGCCCTCGCCGGCCTCAGCGCCGCCCAGATCGCGTCGCTCGCGAGCACGCAGCTGCGCGGTATCAGCGCCACCTTCCTGCACGGGATGAGCAGCGACCAGCTGGCCGCCCTCGGCAGCGCGCAGGTGTCGGCGCTCGCCACCACCGCGCTCGCGGGGCTCGGCGCGACGTCGCTCGGCGCGCTGAGCAATGACCAGCTCGCCGCGCTCACGCATTCTCAGGCGGCCGCGCTGTCCGCCACGGCTCTTTCCGGGCTCAGCGCCGCCCAGGTCGCTGGTCTCCCGATCGCGCAGCTCGCGGGGCTCACGGCGACGGCCCTCGGCGGGCTCACCACGAGCGCCGCCGCCGGCCTCACTGCGGACCAGCTCGGCGCCCTCACCGCCACGCAGCTGCGCGGGCTAAGCGGGACGCTGGTGAGCGCGCTCAGCGCTCCCCAGCTCGCGAGCCTGAGTCCGGCGCAGGTCGCGGCCTTCGGTGCGCCGCAGCTCGCCGCGCTCACGCGCACGGAGCTGGGCGGGCTGTCGAACGCCCAGCTCGCCGCGTGGAGCTCGACCCAGCTGTCCACGCTCGGCACGAGCGCGATCATCGGGCTCACCGCCGCGCAGCTCGCGGCGCTGACGACGAGCCAGCTGCGCGGCCTCACGTCGGGCGCGCTCTCGGTCCTCGCCGACACGCAGCTCGCCGCGCTCTCGTCGACCCAGCTCGCTTCGCTGACCACGACGTCGATGCGCGGTCTTACCCCGACCCAGCTCGGCGTATTCACGGGCGCACAGCTCGCCGCCGTGACGACGACCCAAATCAGCGCGCTCGCGGCGTCCAGCCTGGCGGGGATCTCGCCCGCGAGCATGGCGCAGCTCTCGACCGCGCAGCTCGGCGCGATCGCGGCCACGCAGTCTCCGGCGCTGAACACCGCGCAGCTCGCCGCGCTCGGCACGACCGGGATGGCGGCGCTGAGCACGAGCGCGCTCTCGGGCATGCAAGACACCCAGCTCGGCGCGCTCTCGCTCGCGCAGGTGGGGGCGCTCAGCGGTGCGCAGATGGCCGCGGTATCGACCAGCGCGATCGGCGGTCTCACGCAGAGCCAGCTCGGCGCGTTGCGCACCGATCAGTTCGGCGCGCTCACCACGGGACAGCTCTCCGCCCTGCGCGACACGCAGGCCGCCGCGCTCACGGGTGCGCAGCTCGGGGCCCTCTCCGTCACGCAGCTCGAGGCCTTCTCGCCCACGCAAGTCGCCGACATGTCGCCCGACCAGCTCGCGAGCGTCAGCGGCGCGCTGCTCGCGAGCTTCACGCCGACCGCGACCGCGGGCCTCACGGCGAGCCAGATCGCGGCCCTCAGCGCGACGCAGCTCGCGGCGCTCAACAGCGCGCAGCTCGCGGCGCTCTCCGGCGCGGCCGTCGGCGGCCTCAGCGTGGCGGAGCTCGCGGCCCTCACCACCACCCAGATCGGCGCGCTCACGGCGACCGAGGCCGCGGCGCTCACCACCACGAGCATCGAGAACCTCAGCGTCGACCAGCTCGCGGCGCTCAGCCCGAGCGCGGTCGCCGGGTTGCGAGACACGCAGGTCGAGGAGCTCTCGAGCGCGCAGCTCGCGGGGCTGTCACAGAGTCAGATCGCGGCGCTCTCGATCACCGGGATCGCAGGCCTGAGCACCACGGCCATGGGATCGCTCACGACCTCGCAGCTCGCGGCCCTTCCCGCTGGCTCGGTCGCGGCGCTGACGTCCGCGCAGGTCGCGGCGCTGCGCGGCACGGGCCTCGCGGCGCTCCTGCCGACGCAGGTGGCCGCGCTGTCCGGAGACGTCGTGGCGAGCCTCCCGGCGAGCGTCTTCGGCGCGCTCTCGATCGATCAGCGCGCGGCGATCACGCCCGCGCAGGTGGCGAACATCGATGCGTTCGAGCTCGCGGCGTTCCCGCCCTCGCTGCTCGACAGCCTCACCACGACGCAGCTCGGCGGGCTTCAGGACAGGCAGGTCGCGGCGCTCACGCTCGCGCAGCTCGGCGTGCTCACGCCCGGTCAGATCGCGGCGCTCTCGGACTTCGGCGTCAGCGGGCTCTCGCCGACGGGCGTGGCCGCGCTCAGCACCTCTCAGCTCACGGCGCTCACCACGGAGCAGATCGCGAACCTCGGCCAGGAGCAGCTCGGTGCGCTGAGCCCCGCCCAGATCGCGAGCCTCGCGACCACGCAGCTGCGCGGGCTGTACCCGGACCAAGTGGCCGCGCTCTCCACCACGCAGCTCGCGGCGCTGAGCGCGACCCAGATCGGCGATCTGGGCAGCGCGCAGGTCGCCGCGCTCCTCGACACGCAGCTCAGCGCGCTGGGCCCGCAGCAGCTCGCGGCGCTCTTGCCGAGCCAAGTCGCCGCGCTGAGCCTCACCGCGCTCCCGGGCCTCTCGGCCGCGGAGCTCAGCCTGCTGAGCATTCGACAGCTCACGGCGCTCAGCGCGAACCAGATCGGCGCGCTGACGACGCAGCTCGCGGCCCTCACGCCGGCGCAGCTCGGGACGCTCACGACGACCCAGCTCGCGGGGCTGAGCTCGACCCAGGCCGCCTCCCTCGCCGACAGCCAGCTCGCGGCGCTCGGCCCGACCCAGCTCGCGGCCCTCAGCGCCCGTGCGGTCTCCGGGTTGACCCCCGCACAGATCGCGGGGCTCGGCAGCGCGGGCCTCGCGCAGCTCACCGCGTCCCAGCTCGCGGCGCTGATCACCGCCCAAGCAGCCAGCCTGTCGCCGGCTCAGATCAGCGGGCTCGCGGGCTCTCAAATCGCCGGCCTCACGCCGGACGCGGGCG
>CAZYWR010000755.1:0-2185 GCA_964651185.1 uncultured Polyangiales bacterium | reverse complement strand
GCCCTGCTCCGAAGCTGCCCCGCGCAGGACGGCTGGCTCCGCAGCGAGCTCCCGCTCGGGCGCGCCGAACGCCTGGCCGAGCTGCGCTGCCCGCAAGGCCGAGCGCACCACGAGCGCCGCCGCCTCTTCCTGCGCCGATCTGTCGAGCGCGCGCGCGCCGCGGCCGATCGAGCGCACCAGCACCCGTTCGACGCGCGGCTCCGCGACCATCACCGCGAGCTCCGGCCCGTGGCGCACGAACCAGATCACGACCTGCGCGCCCGCGGCCGCAGCCCGCGCACGTCCGCGCGCGAGCTGTGCGTCGAAGCTCGCCTCGAGCGGCCCGCTATCGCGCGCCACGATCCGCACATCGAGATCGCTGGTTTGGCCGCGCACTCGCTCGAGCAGCACCCGGTCCTCCGGGGAGGCGAGCCGTACCAGCGCCGTGACGGGCGCCCCGGTAGGCTCGCCGCGCACCCTCGGGCAGGTCAGGAGCCATAGCGCGCACGCTGCCCAAGACAGAGCGCGAACGAGACGGGGTGCGGAAGCCATCGGGCCTGTGCACGATACGACGGCCGGCGAGCCAACGGCGCGAAACCCCACATCGCGCTCAGCTCGCCTCGCATCGTGCCGCACATCGCGCTCAGCTCGCCTCGCATCGTGCCGCGACCGTTGACCCGTTGTCGGGGGCCGCGATCTCTGTCCAAGCGTGCCCGAGATTCTCCGCTCTTTCGCCGGCCCCGCGCGCGTTGCGCTGCTCCCCGCGCGATCGGCCGCGGAGGCCTCCACGCCTGCTGGTATGCTCACCGCTGGGAGCAACCCCGTGGCGCGTCCTTCCAGCGAGCAAGCAGCACATCGCAGCCTGGTCGAGGCCGCGGCGGGCGGCGACCGGCGCGCGGCGGAGCAGCTCCTGCGCGCGCTTTTGCCGCGCGTACGCAACCTCGTGCGCTATTTCGTGCGCGGGGACACCGAGGTGGATGATCTTTCCCAGGAGGCCTTGGTCGCGATCCTGCGCGGGCTGCCGAGCTACCGCGCCGAGGGCAGCGTCAGCTCTTGGTCCGACCGCATCGTGGTGCGGACCGTGTTCGCGCATCTGCGGCGCACGCGCGCCAGCGAGCGGCTCCACGTGGAGTACACCACCGATCTCGTGCCCGTCCCGTCAGGCGAGTCGGCCCATGGATTTCTCGCGCGCCGACGCGCCGTACGTGCACTCGACGAGTTGCCTCACGATCAACGCGTGGTGCTGGTCATGCATCACGTGCTCGGACTCTCGGTGAGAGAGATCTCCGACGAGCTCGAGATCGCCTTCGAAACCGTGCGCAGCCGGCTACGACTCGGGATGGCGCGCCTGCGCAGCGCCGTGGTGAGCGACGACGAGCCCGAAGCGAGGTCGTCATGACCGACAAGCAAGCCCCCGGCGCAGACTGGCCGCCCGAGCTCTCCCTCGACGCGCACCTCGGTCCGGCGCCCTACCTCACGCGCGCGAAAGCCGACGCCCTCGTCGCCGGCGCGCGCGCGCGCGCCGGCGTCGCGGGAGGTGGAGAGCGATCTGGCGCCCCGAGCGCGGCAACCCGGCCGAACGGCGGCCGTTGGACGGCGCGCGCTTCGGCTGCAGCGGCGCTCTTGCTCACGTGCCTGGCCGTCGGCAGCGCCTCGGCTGCGGTGCTTTGGTACGCGCGCGAGATCATGCCGAACGCGAGCATTCTGAGCTTCGGAGCGAGAGCTCGGCGCCCTGGAGCGCAGGCGGTCGCGTCGAGCCAAGCGCCCGCACAGACCGGCGAAGCTGCCCCCACGGCTCCGCCGAGCCAAGCGCCCGTCGCGCCCGTCGCCGAAACCGCGCCGGCGCTCCTGCCGAGCCAGGCGCCTGCGGCCGCAACCGCAGAGCCGGTCAGGGCAGAGCCGCGCGCGCCGGAAGATTGGTTGGTCGAAGGCAATCGCTTGCGCGCCGAGAAGCGCTGGCACAAGGCGGAGGAGGCCTATGCGCAGGCGCTTCGGAGCGCACCGAAGAGCCAGACCGCCTATGTGGCCCGGGTCGCCTCGGCGGCGGTGCGGCTCGAGCACCTGCGCGACCCGCGCGGGGCGCTCGCGCTCTATCGAGCGGCGTTGCGGCAGTCGCCGCGCGG
This sequence comes from uncultured Polyangiales bacterium, assembly GCA_964651185.1. Classification (GTDB taxonomy): domain Bacteria; phylum Myxococcota_A; class Polyangia; order Polyangiales; family DASUME01; genus DASUME01. The sequence goes on along the minus strand of CAZYWR010000755.1, from coordinate 83 downwards.
TCCACTGAGCGAAGAGATCCGCTTCGGGCTCGCGGAGTCGTACCGCCAGCTCGGCGACTCGGACGCGGAGCGGCGCGCGCTCG
>CAZYWR010000754.1:0-2500 GCA_964651185.1 uncultured Polyangiales bacterium | reverse complement strand
TGACGTCGCCGTGCACGAGCGACACCTCGTGGAGCGCGCACAGCGCTTCCGCCAGCCCGACACCGATGCGCAGCGCCAGCTCGAGCCGCGCCCGCGGATCGGGCCCGAGCGCGGTCGCGAGCGCCGAGAGCGCGACGCCCTCGACGAAGTCCTCGACCAGCAATAGCGTGCCAGGTGCCAAGCCGAACGGCGCTGGCGCTGGCTCCTCGAGCCGCACCAGCTCGCGCACGCGCGCCACACGCGGATGGTCGATCTGACAGAGCCGCGCGAATTCCCAGATCAGGCGCGCGGCCTCTGCCTGCGGGACCACCTTGATCGCGCGGCGCGCGCCGTCGGCCGCGTGATCGACCACGGCCAAAACGCGACCACTCGCGCCCCGCCCGAGCTCGCCCGCGTATTCGTAGCGCCCAAACAGCCTCACCATACGATCGCGGCTCGCCGCGGCGAGACCGCTCCGGGTCGGGTCGGCTACCTCGCGCTCGTTCAGCCTACACGTCGCCGTACTTCGTTGGCAACCACGTGCACAGCGCGACCCCCTGCACCGGTTGCTGAGCCGCGCCTGACCGCATGGACGATCAGCGCCTCGCGGCGTGCGCGCCCCCGCTGCCTGCACCGGTTGCTGAGCCGCGCCTGACGGCGTGGCTCGCCCGTGCGGCAGGCCCTCAGTGGCGGAGCCGCACGCGCACGGGATTCGACAGCAGCTCGACGTTCCCGGCGCCAGGGACGCCCGGCGACTTCACGATCTCCGCCCGCACATACGAGTCAGCGCTCGGCCCGCTCCAGCGAAAGGTCGCGTCCGCGGGTTGGCCAGGCGCGAGCGTCAGAGTCTGCACCACGCTGCGACCCTGAAACAGCCTGAGCTCGCCTCCGCGCGGCGCCTCCGCGCGAACGTGTACTTGGAGCCCTTCGCTCGGCGCTACCTCGACGCTGCCGCCCGTCATCACGTCATTCACGGTGAGCAGCAGGCTCGGCCCGTCGGTCACGTAGAGCCGTCCCGCCTTCACCGCGCTCCACAGGCAGGTCGCAGGCTCGGGTTGGTCGCAATAGGCCACGTTGCGGGGCCCGCCCAGGCGGTGCGAGCCCAGCCGATGAAAATCGCTGTTGCCCACGATCGGCACGAACACGCCCGCCTCCATGGCGTCCTCCCACGCCGTGATCAGCTTGCGCAGGGGCGCATCGTAGACGCCGTTCCAAAGCTCGATCGCGTCGATGGTCCCGCTCAAGCCGTCCGGCTGCAGCGCCTGCGCCGAGATCCAGTGCATCGGATCCTCTTCGCGCCCCTGGATCCACCAGCCGGGATGGCACAGCACGATGAGCCCTCCGTGCGCGTGCGCGAACGCGGCGCGCTCGGCGAGCGACGTGCGGCTCGGATCGACCTCCTGCTTCACGTCGACGTTCCAAAACACCGCATGGCCAAAGGGACCGCCGATCTCCTGTCCCACGAGCGGCGTGATCTTACCCTTGAACTTCGCGAAGCCGAGCTTGGCCGCGGCGGAGCCGTGGTCCGTGATCACCAGCGCGTCGAGCCCCTCGCGCTCCGCAGCAGCCAACACCATGGCCGGCGGATGATCCGCGTCCGGCGAGTGCTCGGTGTGCACGTGTCCGTCGAACGAATATGGATAGTAAGTTCGCCCGGCGACCTCGCCCGGCACGAGCTTCGCGAAGCGGCGCTGCGCCGGCACAGGCGGCCTGGCGGCCGTCGTGGCGAGCGCGTTCTGCAGCGGCTGCTCCGGCGCGTCGGCGCGACCGGCGAGCGGCGCGACCGCCCACGTCAGCAACGCGAGACCCAACTCGACTCGGCCCATCTTGATCATGGCTCATCGTACAAGAGCCAGGCGCGGCGCAGCTCGGCGAATTCTGCCACTGGACCGTGCTGGGCGCGCAAGTAGTCGTCGATCGCGCCCGCGCCGGCCCCGAGCAGCGCGCGAAACTCGGGCCCGCCCGTGAGCAGATCGATCGCCGGACGATCGCGCACGTATTCGTAAGGCTCATCGCGCAGCTGAAACGCCTCCGGATGGCTGCGCGCCACGTGTGCGAGCGCCCGTAGGTAAAGCTCGTACGGGCGAAACGCGGCGGGATCGATCACGTGCACCTGCACGCCGCCGCAGCGCTGGCGGGCGAATTTGTGGAAGGTGGGTTCGAACATCAGCGGGCGCAAACGGGCGCCGGAGACCTGCAGCGCGCCCGCGAGCGCCGCGCCGTCGACGAACGGCGCGCCCCAGATCTCGAAAGGCCGGGTCGTGCCGCGGCCCTCGGAGAGGTTCGTGCCTTCGAGCAGACAACCGCCGGGGTAAACGAGGGCGGTATCGGGCGTCGGCATGTTCGGCGAAGGCAGCACCCAGGGCAAACCAGTCGCGCGGAACTCGAGCTCGCGTCGCCAGCCGCGCATCGGCACGATGGCGAGCGCCTCGCGCGGAAGCCGCTCGAGCTCGAGCCCCATGCGCGCGAGCTCGCCGATCGTAAGCCCGTGCCGCACTGGCACGTCGTAGAGGCCCACGAA
>CAZYWR010000753.1:0-3491 GCA_964651185.1 uncultured Polyangiales bacterium | reverse complement strand
GGCCATGGTTCAGGCGCTCGCGGCCGACGAGTTCGTCAGCGCCGAACACGGCACGGTCGAGCTCGGCCCCCGGCTGAGCCGGCTCTTGTCCGCCGACCGCACGCGCAAAGAGCTCGCGCGCAAGCAACGCGATACGCAGCTCGCGCTCGAGCTCACGCGCACGCTCTCTTCATCGCACGACTTTCGCGACATCTTGTTCACCGTGGTGCGGCGCATCGCCGAGGTCGTACACATCGATCGCGTCTCGATCGTGCTGACGCCCGAGGACGAACCCGGTGTCGGCTACGTGATCGCCGCCAGCGACAACCAAGAGCTCTCGGACCTGCGCCTCGATCTCGCGAAATATCCCGAGATCGAGCAGGTGCTGCGCTCCAAGGAAGTCCTCACGATCGACGACGTCGCCAACCACCCGGTGCTCGATGGAGTCCGCGAGAGCGTGGCGCGACTTTCCGCCCTGTCGCTCATCCCCATCTCGCTCGAAGAGCGGGTGATCGGCGTGCTGTTTTTGCGCACGCTCGAGGAGCGCCACAAGCTCTCGAGAGGCGAGCTCGACGTGTGCACGATCATCGCCAACGCCACCGGCTCCGCGCTGCGCAACGCGCACGTGATGCAGAAGCTGCGCCGCGACCACCGCCAGGCGCAGGTCGCGCAAAACCAGGCCGAAGAGCAGGCCGCCCGCGCCCACAACGTCGCCGCGGAGCTGCGCAAGACGAAAGAGTTCTTGGAGTCGCTGATCGAAGCGAGCGTGGATGCGATCGTCGCCGCCGATCTCACTGGCCGCATCATCCTCTACAACAAAGGCGCCGAGCGCATCTACGGCCACACGCGCGACGAGGTGCTCGGGCGCATGCACGTCTCCAAGCTGTATCCGGACGGCGTGGCCAAAGAAGTGATGCGGCGTATCCGCTCGCCCGACTGGGGCGGCGTGGGCCGGCTCGGCGACATGCGCTGCCATGCCGTCGACAAGCAGGGAAACCGCATCCCCATCTCGCTCTCGGCGGCGATGATCTACGAGCACGGCGAGCCCACCGCCACGGTCGGCATCTTCACTGATCTGCGCGAAAAGCTCCTGACCGAGGAGCGCCTGGCGCAGGCGCAGAAGAAGCTCGAGCTCAGCGAGAAGCAGGCGCTCTTGGCCGAGCTCGCCGGCACCGCCGCCCACGAGCTCAACCAGCCGCTCACGAGCGTGATGGGCGTGGGCGAGCTCTTGATGCGCAAGCTCGCTCCGGGCACGCCCGAGCGCAATGCCGTGCAGATCATCATGCAAGAGGCCGAGCGGATGGCTAACCTTGTGCGCAAGATCGGCAAGATCACCCGCTACGAGACCAAGTCGTACGTGGGGGACCAGCGCATCCTCGATCTCGATCGCGCGGTCGACGATGAATCGGACAACAAGACGGGTTGAGCCGCGATGAAGAGGGCGGAGAAGAGCACGAGCCACGCGCAGTTGCCGGCGGCCCCGCCTCGCGGGAGCGCGCTGCGCAGCCCCACGCTCGACGAGGTGCTCAACGAGTTCTTGTCGCTCACGCGCTCGGTCAGCTTGGAGATGCACGACGAAGAGATCGTGCACGCCTACGTGGCCTCGCTGCTCAAGCTGTTTCCGGAGCGCCTGTTCGCGCTGCGCCTGTTCGATCCAGAGAGCGGCGAGCTCTCGCTCGTGTACGCGACCGGCCGCCTGCGCGCGGATCGCCGCGACACCGTGTTCGTGACGGCGCGCGCGCTGGAGGAGCAGGGGCTCACCGATCTGCTGCCGCATGCCGCGGTCGAGGTGCGCAAGGATTACGTGCCGCTGTTTCACGAAGGCGCGGCCGGCTTCGACGTGGCGATCGGCCACGGCCGCCAGCTGATGGGCGCGCTGGCGGTCGAGTATCCACCCGGGATCGCGCTCGGCGAAGACGATCCGCCGCGCATCGTGCCGGTGGCGCTCCAGCTCTCGGCCTCGCTGCGCAACGCGCGGCTGTTACGCGAGTCGCTCTACCTGCGCGACTACCTCACGAAGCTGCTCGAGCACGCCAACGCGCCCATCCTCGTGATCGGCCGCAAGCGCGAGATCCGCGTCGTGAACCGCGCGCTGCTCGGGCTCACCGGCTTCAAGCGCGAGGAGCTGATCGGCCACGACTTCACCGGCATCCTCGACGACGAGGAGCGCTCGCGGCTCTTGCCCGTGTTCATCGCGGCGCTGCGCGGCCATTCTGCGACCGGCGTCGAAGTGCGCGTGCCGAGTAAGACGGGCGCACCGGCGCGGCTCTTGATGAACACCGCCTCGGTGCTCAGCGCCGACGGCGAGGTCGAAGGCGTGATCGCGATAGGCCGCGACCTGACCGAGATCCGCGAGCTCGAGCGGCGCATCGTGCACGCCGAAAAGCTCGCGACGGTCGGTCAGCTGGCGGCCGGCGTGGTGCACGAGCTCAACAACCCGCTCACCAGCATCTCGGTCTACAGCGACTACCTGCTCAAGCAGGCGCAGGCCGACGGCGGCCGGCCGAGCGACGTCCACAAGCTCAAGCGCATTCACGAGAGCGCCGACCGCATCTTGCGCTTCTCGCGCGAGCTGCTCGCCTACGCGCGCCCCCAGCAAGAAGAGCCGCACGTGCTCGACGTACGGCAGCTGATCGAGAGCTCGCTCGAGTACTGCGACCACCTGATCACCCAGCGCGGGGTCAGCGTGGAGCTCGATTTGAGCCCTGAGCTGCCGTCGATGCTCGGCGTGAGCGCGCAGCTCCAGCAGGTGCTCGTCAACCTGATCACCAACGCCTGCGACGCCATGCCCGAAGGCGCGGGCAAGCTCATCTTGCGCGCGAACGAAGGCGAGCGCAGCAGCGTCGAGATCCGCGTGATCGACAACGGCTCCGGCATCTCTCCGGACCATGTCAGCCGCGTGTTCGAGCCGTTCTTCTCGACCAAGGGCGAGGGCCACGGCACCGGACTCGGGCTCTCGATCGTCCGCAACATCGTCGAGCTCCATAATGGGCAGGTCGCGCTGCAAAGTGAGATCGGACACGGAACCACGTTCGTGCTCACCTTTCCCGCCCGCAACCTCGTGCGCAGCTGAGGGTTTTGCGGTTGCGCGTGCGCGCCGTCTCGAGCCCTGGACAGCGGTGGTCGCGCGGTGGCGGAATGATCCGTGAGGGTCCGCCGTTTTCTGCGCAATGGAACAGCAAGCAATTTTCCCGACCCGTGCTCGCGCGCGGGTCCGCACGCGAGCGTACCTCGGGCGCCCCCTAGCGCTGGGCCTCGCCCTTCTCGTCCCCTTCTCTGCTGCTCCGGCGTTCGCTTCGCCGCCGAGCGGCACAGAGCAGGGACCCATCGCGACCGCGACGCAGCTCGGGGTCGCTTTCTCGCATATCGCGGATCAAGTCTCGCCTGCCGTGGTGAGTATCCAGGTCGAAGTCAAAGGCCCGCAGGGCTTGCCGAGCATGTTTCAGTTCCCGTTCGGCGGACGCATGGAGCCCGGCGTTCAGAAGGGCTCCGGCTCGGGCATGGTGCTGACC
>CAZYWR010000752.1:0-4067 GCA_964651185.1 uncultured Polyangiales bacterium | reverse complement strand
GGGGGTCGTTGGGTGGTGGTCGCGCGCGAGGATGATCTGCTCGCGCGCGCGCTCGGTGATCAGCTCGTCGCGCACGGCGCCTCTCACGCGCGCGTCGACGCGGCGCGCTTGCATGAGGCCCTGCCGGCAGAGCACGTGGTGTGCTTCTGGCATGTCGATGGTCAGGTCGATGGCGACGCCATGGACGTGGCGGACGCGGCCCAGCGGCTCGCGGGCGACGCGCTCGATGTCGTCCACGCCCTCACCCGCGCTACCTCGCCGAACCAACGCCTGTGGTGGGTCACACGGGCCGCCGTCGCCGCCGAGCGCGAAGATGCGCTGGCCGTAGCGCCGCTGTGGGGCCTCGGACGTACCGTCATGCTCGAGCATCCGGAGCTCGGCTGCGCGCTGGTCGACCTCGACCCAACGCACGACGCCCTGCCCTCGTTGTTGGCCGAGCTGTCTCAGCGCGACGACGAGCGACAGATCGTCTGGCGCAACGGCCAACGCCACGTCGCACGCATCGTGCGTGCGCCGGCCGCGCAGCGAGCACCGTCAGAACAGCGCGGCGACGGCAGCATCTTGATCACGGGCGGGTTCGGCCACATCGCGCTGCACGTCGCACGCTGGCTCGCGGGTCGCGGCTACGGACGACTCGTGCTGACGAGTCGCCGCGGCCTCGACACACCCGGTGCGCGCGAAGCGGTGGCCGAGCTCGAGCAGGCCGGCGCGAGCGTCTCCGTGGCAGCGGTCGATGTCGCGGACGACGACGCGCTTACACGCCTTATCAACGAGCTCCCCACGCTGCGAGGTGTCGTGCATGCCGCCGCCGTGCTGGACGACGGTGTGTTGACGACGCAAGGTCGCGCGCGGCTCGCGCGCGTGTTCGACCCCAAGCTGCGAGGCGCCTGGAACCTGCATCGCCTCACGATCGATCGAGAGCTCGACTTCTTTCTCTTGTTCTCCTCGCTCTCCGGGACGCTCGGTTCGCCCGGCCAAGCGACGTACGCGGCCGCCAACGCGTTCTTGGATGCGCTGGCGTCGCATCGGCGCGCGCACGGGCGCAGCGGGCAAAGCATCGCCTGGGGTATGTGGGCCGATGAAGCCGGCAACGCCGCCGGCCTCGCGGGCCAGCTCGACGCGCGCAGCCGCGCGCGCTTGGCGCGTCCTGGCATTCACGCTATCGCGCCTGCGCGCGGACTCGCCCTGCTCGAGGCGGCGCTGACGCGCCCCGAGGCGCAGCTGATCGCGGTCCCGATAGAGCTGCGGGAGCTGCGCCGCAGCTTGGGCGCAGAGGTGCCCGCGCTGTGGCGCACGCTGGCTCCGGGGCGACGCACCGGCCGTATGCAGGGCGCGTGGTCCATGGAGCTGGCGCGGTTGCCCGAGCCAGAGCGCGGCCCTGCCGTGCTCGAATTGGTGCGCGTGGAGAGCGCGCGCGCGTTGTCGCTGTCGGGCCCCGATGCCGTGTCTCCCGAGCGGCCGCTGCGCGAACTCGGGCTCGACTCGCTGATGGCCGTCGAGCTGCGCAACGCGCTCGCACGCCGCGCGGGCACCGCGCTGCCGGCGACCATCGCGTTCGACTACCCGACCCCGCGCGCACTCGCGGGCTTCCTGCTCGAGCGTGTCCTGGCTGCCAAGCCCGCGGCGCGCGAGCTTCCCGACTCGCGCGTCGCGGAAGAGCCGATCGCGATCGTCGGTATGGCCTGCCGCTACCCCGGCGGCGTCCGCGATCCACAGTCGTTTTGGCAGCTGCTCGATCGAGGTGTCGACGCTATCGGCGAGGTGCCTCCCGAACGCTGGGACATCGACGCGATCTACGATCCCGATCCGGACGCCCCGGGCAAGATGATGACCCGCGCCGGCGGCTTCCTGCGCGAGATCGACCTGTTCGACGCCGCCTTCTTCGGCATCTCGCCGCGCGAAGCCAACCACCTCGATCCACAGCATCGCTTGTTGCTCGAGACCAGCGTCGAAGCGCTCGAGCACGCCGGCATCGCCCCGGATCGCCTGGCCGGCACGCGCGCCGGCGTGTTCGTCGGGCTGATGTACCAAGAGTACGGCTCGCTGCTGATGGGCGGCTTGGAGAAGTTCGATGGGCACGTCGGGATGGGCAGCTCGCCGAGCGTGGCGTCCTGTCGCATCAGCTACGTGCTCGGACTGCAAGGTCCGGCGCTGACGCTCGACACCGCCTGCTCGTCGTCGCTGGTCACCGTGCACCTCGCTTGCCAGGCGCTGCGTCAGGGAGAGTGCCCAGTCGCGATCGCGGGTGGCGTCGCGCTCATGCTCACGCCGACGCCATTCATCGAGTTCAGTCGCCTGCGCGGGCTCGCGGCGGATGGCCGCTGCAAGAGCTTCTCAGCCGCCGCCGACGGCGTGGGCTGGTCCGAAGGCTGCGGCTTGGTCGTCCTCGAGCGCTTGTCCGACGCGCAGCGCAACGGACATCGCGTGCTCGCCGTCATCCGCGGCTCGGCCGTCAATCAGGACGGGCGCAGCAACGGCTTGAGCGCGCCCAACGGACCCGCGCAAGAGGCTGTCGTACGCGCCGCGCTCGCGCAAGCAGGTGTACGCCCGCGCGACGTGCAATACGTCGAGTGCCACGGTACCGGAACCGCGCTGGGCGATCCGATCGAGGTTCAGGCGCTCGGAAGCGCGCTCGCCGACGGCCGCAGTGACGACGTGGTGATCGGCTCGGTGAAGAGCAATCTCGGGCACACGCAGGCGGCCGCCGGCGTCGCCGGGCTGATCAAAGTTGTACTCGCGCTGCAGCATCAGCGCATCCCCAAGCACCTGCACTTCCACGCGCCGAGTCCGCACATCGCGTGGGCGGAGCTGCCGGTGAAGGTGGCCTCGCAGGCGCACGCGTGGCCGCGCAACGGCGCCCCTCGCATCGCGGGCATCAGCAGCTTCGGCGTCAGCGGCACCAACGCGCACCTCATCGTGGAGGAGGCGCCGCCTGAGGCGGAGCGCCCGGAGGTGCCGCAACGCAGCGCCGCGTTGGCGGTGCTCTCGGCGCGCACACCCGAGGCCTTGCGCGACGCGGCGGCGCGTCTGCAGGCGCGCCTCGCGGATCAGCGGCTCGACGAGCTCGCCTTTAGCTTGGCGACCACGCGCACGCATCACGAGTATCGCTTCGCGCTCGCGGTGCCGTCGCGCGCCGCGCTTTTCGAGGGGCTCGCCAGCCTGGCGCGCGGCGAGACGACAGGCGTGCTTGCGGACGCGAGCTCCGCGCAAGGTAAGGTCGCCTTCCTGTTCACGGGGCAAGGCGCCCAGGTGGCGGGGATGGGCAGCGCGCTCGCGCGCGAGTGGCCTGTCTTCCGAGACGCGCTCCAGGACTGTGCGAGCTTGTTCGATCGCGCGCTCGAGTCGCCGTTGCTCGAGGTCATGTGGGACGCCGATGCGGCGCGGCTCGACACCACCGCGTACACGCAACCAGCGCTGTTCGCGCTGGCGTGGGCGCTCGCCGCGCTTTGGCGCTCGTGGGGCATCGAGCCCGACGTGCTCGTCGGGCACAGCATCGGCGAGCTCGCCGCGGCGTGCGGCGCCGGCGTGTTCTCGCTCGCAGACGCGGCGACGCTGGTCGCCGCGCGCGGGCGGCTGATGCAGGCGCTGCCGGCGGGCGGCGCGATGCTCGCCATCGCCGCAAGCGAGAGCGAAGTCGCGGAGGCCATCGCGCGCCACGACGAACTCGCGATCGCCGCCGTGAATGGGCCGAGCTCCGTGGTCATCGCCGGCCATTCGGCGAGCGCCCGCGCAGTGGCCGACGACTTCGCCGCGCGCGGCGTGCGCACCAAGATGCTCCCCGTCTCGCACGCCTTCCACTCGCCGCGCATGGATCCGATGCTCGACGCGTTCCGGCGTGTCGCCCGGACGATCGACTTCCGCCCGCCCGCGCGACCGATCCTCAGCAACCTGACAGGTAGCTTCGCCAGCGAAGAGCTCACCGATCCTGAGTACTGGGTCCGGCACGTCCGGCACACCGTCCGCTTCGCGGACGCGCTGCAGGTGCTCGAACGGCACGGGGTCACGCGCTACGTCGAGCTGGGCCCCCGGGCCACGCTCCTCGGCTTGGTCACGCAGCGGGAGGTCTC
>CAZYWR010000751.1:0-2995 GCA_964651185.1 uncultured Polyangiales bacterium | reverse complement strand
CCGCGCAGCGGTCGCTCAGCTCGAGCTCAGCCACGAGCTGCAGGTAGCGCGGCATGCCCTCGTCGTTGCGCACCACGCGCTTCGCCATCGCGCGCCGGGCCTCGCGGTTTCGGCCTTGCAATAGCGTGTCGCGGGCCTCTTCGAGCAGCTGGTTGGGTTCGCTCTTCTCGCGCCGATTCGGCGCGCCCTCTTCGCTTGCGGGCCGCGCTCGCTCTCCTTGGAGCGGGGCCGGCGGCGGGCCTTTGCTCTGTCCGGCGGCCGGCGCGTTCGCCTCCGGCGCAAGCTGCGCGTCGTCGCCGCTGTCGCGCAGCCCGAACACGGCGAGCAGCAAAAAAGCCCCGAGCGCCGCGGCGATCGCCTTGCGGTGCGGCCACAGCTTGTCGCGCGCGCGCGGGATCCAGACCTCCAGCTGCGGGATCGAGATAGAGAGCTCCGGGAGGCGTGGCTCCGGCGCCTCCGCGATGCGCCGCAAGCTGTCGCGCACCTCGGCTGCGCTCGCGGGCCGTTCGCTCTTGTTCCAGGCCAAGAGCCGCGCCACCATCGCGCTCAGCTCGCGTCCGGGCCCGAACGGCCCGAGCTCCAGCGCAGGCGGCAGCGACTTGAACTGCTTGGCGAAGATCTGCGTGATGTCGTCGCCGTCGAACAAACGCTCGCCCCGGCACAGCTCCCACAAGATCACGCCGAGCGCATACAGATCGGTGCGGTGATCGACCTCGCCCGCGGTGGCTTGCTCGGGCGACATGTACCCCGGCGTCCCCAAGATGGTGCCCGCCTGCGTCAGCGGCCGCGCTTCCACGCTCAGACCCTCCGGGCGGCCCGCCAAGCTGGCGACGCCGAAGTCGAGCACCTTGGCCGCTTCGCTGCCGTCGCTGCGGCGCTCCACGAGCACGTTGTCGGGCTTGAGGTCGCGGTGCACGATGCCGACCGCGTGCGCGGCGCTCAGCGCGTCGGCGATCTGCGCGCCGATGCGCGCCGCGCGGCGCGGCTCGAACTTGCCCCCGGCGTCGAGCTCGGCTTGCAGGTTTCGCCCGCGCACGAGCGGCATGACCATGAACGCACCGCCGCCCTCGAGCTCGCCGAAGTCGATGGCGGCGGCGAGGTGCGGATGGTCGAGCTGGCCGGTCGCGAGGGCCTCGCGCTTGAAGCGCAACAGCAGCTCTTCGTGCGCGGCGAGGTCCGGATGAATGACCTTGAACGCCACCCGCTTCTTCAGATGCAGGTGCTCGGCCACGTACACCACGCCCATGCCGCCTTCGCCGAGCCGCTCCAGCACGCGGTAGCGGCCTGCCACGTCGCGACCGGCCCAGTCGTCGCTTGTGCGCGGGCGCGCACCCGAGCTCGCTTGCGCGTCGGGCGTGGCGGCCAACGTCGCCCCCTCGCCGCTCACCGGCGAGTCGCCCTCTTGCAAAGCTGGTGCAACTACCTGCTCGCTCATCCAGCTTGGACCATACAACGTGCGGTCTCGGCAGGGAACCGGCGCCCGGACGCGTGCGTTCGCTCCGGCTCGCGCGAAACTGCGTTCTCCGCCACAGAGCCTTGCTCACGCGCAAAAGCGCGCGGCCGGCGCGAGTTGACCCCCGCAGTGGGCAAGCTAGAAAGCGCTCCTCGCCATGTCTAGAGTCGCCCAGCTCGAACGGGAGCTCGCGCGCCAGCTCGGCCGCTGCGTGGCCGAGTTCGAGCTGATTCAGCCGGGCGATCGCATCATGGTGGCCGTGAGCGGCGGCAAGGACAGCTACACGCTGCTGCATTTGCTCGAGCGGCTGCGCGTGCGGGCGCCGATCGCGTTCGAGCTCATCGCGGTGCACCTCGATCAGGGCCATCCGGGCTACGACGGGCGGCCGCTCGAGCAGTGGCTGGCCGAACACGGCTTCGCGTACCGCATCCTGCACGAAGACACCTACAGCATCGTGACCGAGCACGTGTCGCCCGGGCAGACCTATTGCGCGCTCTGCTCGCGCCTGCGCCGGGGCGTGCTGTACAACGCGGCACAAGCGCTCGGCTGCAACAAGATCGCGCTCGGCCATCATCGCGACGACGCCATCGAGACGCTGCTCCTGAACCTGATGTTCACCGGCTCTCTCAAGAGCATGCCGCCGAAGCTGGTGAGCGACGACGCGCGCAACGTCGTGATCCGCCCGCTCCTGTACGCAGCCGAGGCGCAGATCGCCGAGCTCGCCGCCCTGCTGGCGTTTCCGATCCTGCCCTGCGATCTGTGCGGCTCGCAGGACAACCTGATGCGCAAACAAGTGAAGGAGCTGCTCGCGACGCTCGAGGCGAGCGCGCCCGGCGTCAAAGAGAGCATGCTGGCCGCGCTGCGCAACGTGCGCGCGTCGCACTTGCTCGATACCGGCCTCTGGCGCGCGCTCGGGCTCGCGGTCGCGTCCGCGCAGGACGACGCCGCCACGCCGCAGGAGCCGCGTTCCGCGCCGGCCGCGCGTCGGGCTCTGCGGGTCTTGCCTTCGTAGTCGACCCGCGGCGAGCGGTCGCGCGCTCCACAGGCGCTGCGCTATAAGGGGGCCCACCTTGGCTCGTTCCCCCAAGACGGCTGCTCTCGGCGTCAGCGTTGGCCTCGCATGGGCGGGGCTCTCGAGCGCGTCGGCGCAAGATGTGGCCATCGATGCTTTCCTGCCCGCGCCCGATCAATCGGGCTTCAGCGGCTTCGCGAGCACGCGCACGCCTGGCCCTTGGGGCGTCGACGGCAACCTATGGCTCGACTACGGACTGCGCAGCTACGAGCGACCCGGCCCCGATCCGGTGCGCCACCGCCTGGACGGCACGGCGATCGCGCAGCTCGGCATCTTGTCGCGCGGCGCGGTGGCGCTGCGCGTGCCGTTCGTGCTGGTGCAGCGCGGCGATCGCATTCCCGGCGAGCCGGCGCTCGCCACCAGCGCGGCCGGCAACCCGGCGATCGACGCGCGCGTACGCGTGCTCGGCGCGCCAGTGCGCCCGGACGGGAGCGTGCGCGACGGAGCGGCGCTGGCGCTGCGCGGCATCG
>CAZYWR010000750.1:0-2176 GCA_964651185.1 uncultured Polyangiales bacterium | reverse complement strand
CGAGGTCTCGCCCGCTCTTCGAGGCCGAGGCCGACGCCGTGCCGAGCAAGAAGACCGACGACATTTTGGGGCCCGATGCGGACTCTGAGCCTGAGTCCGAGGCGGAGCGCGAAGAGCGCGCCGTCGGCGTGCGAGGCATCGAAGGGACCATGACCAAGTACGACGTCAAGTCGACGCTCGAAGCCCGCGCGCGCGACTTCGATCATTGCCATGATCGCGAGCATGGGGGTTCAGGCAAGCTCGCGGTCCGCATCCGAATCTTGTCCGACGGAGATGTCGAGGACGTGCACGTGCGGCACTCGAGCGTACGCAATCGGGCGCTGGTCGCCTGCTACACCGACGTGATCAAGACCTCGAAGTTCCCCTCACCGCACGGCGGCTACGCGGACGTGAACTGGTCCACGAAGGTGGGGCGTTCGCGGCCTCAGCCGGGCGATATCTTCGAGCGTCGCGGCCGCTGGGACGCGCCCAGTGGGAGCTCGAGTCGCTCCTCGGGGCGCCGCAGCCGGCATTGATTCGTAGCGCCGGCGCCCGGCACCGCGAGAGAACCGAACAGCGCCGTGCGACGCGGCGCTCGCCGTCGTGGCTTCGCCGCTCGCTATAAGCCGTCGAGCACCTCGAGCGCCAGCTCGTACTTTCCGAGCGGCGGCATCAAATAGGCCCCTTGCACGCGATCGCGCACCGCGAAGAGCATCTCTCGCGCGATTTGGACGCCTTCCTTGCGCGCGGCGGCGCCCGGCGCGGCGGCGCGCATGCGCTCGCGAATGGGCTCGGGGATCTGCATCCCCGGGACCTCGTTATGCAGGAACTCGGCGTTCTTGTAGCTCACCAACGGCAGCACGCCGAGGAGCACCGGCATGCCCAAATGCGCGGTGCGCTCGAGCATCTTCTCCACGAGCTCGACCTGGAAGACCGGTTGGGTCATCACGAAGTCTGCGCCCGCGGCGCGCTTTTGCTCGAGCCGCCTGACCTCTTTGTCGAAGTCGACCGCCCCGGGTTCGAAACCGGTCGCGCATACGAACGAGGTCTTGCCGCCGCCGAGCCGCTTGCCCGCAGGATCGAGCCCCGCGTTCATTCCGGAAGCCATCTGCAAGAGCCCGAGCGCGTCGAGATCGTAGACCGCCGTCGCCTCCGGGTAGTCGCCGACCTTCGGCGGATCGCCGGTGATGATCACCAGGTTTCGGATGCCGATCGCATGCGCGCCCAGCAGGTGAGCCATCTGCGCGAGCAGATTTCGGTCGCGACCGCATACGTGCATGATGGGCTCGATGCCGTAGTCGCGCAGGAGCAGCGAACAGAACGCCAAGTTTCCCATGCGCGCCATGGCACGCGGACCATCGGCGACGTTCACGATGTCGATCCCGTTGTCGATCAGCATCTTCGCCGCCTCGAGCGCGGGCTTGGGATCCAGACCCGGCGCCGGGTTCACTTCGACCGAGACCACGAATTTGCCGGCGGCGAGCTTGGCGGCAAACGCGCTCCGCTCCGAGATCGGCGCCGGCTCCTCGCCGGCCGGGAATTCCGAGATCGTCCGTACCTGCACGACCGGCGCGCGCTCGGTGCCGCCGCCGAGCATGCGCGCCGACTTCGCCATCCAGCGAATATGTTCCGGCGTGGTGCCGCAGCAGCCGCCCACCATCCGCGCGCCAGCCTGGAAAATACGCCGCGCGAACACGTCGAAGTACTCCGGCGTGGCCATGTAGAGCTGGCGGCCGTCGACCGTGCGTGGAAGCCCCGCGTTGGGCTGCACGCAAAGCGGCAGGTCGACGCCGTGCATGCGCTCGGCCATGGCGAGCGCGAGCTGAGGTCCGTCCCCGTGGTTGATGCCGATCGCGTCCACTTCCATCCGGACCAGGCGCTCGGCCACCTTTTCAGGTCCCGTTCCATCGGCGACGGTCCCGCCTGCGTCGAAGGTCACCATGGCGAGCACGGGTACGTCGCGCGCCGTGCGCCTCGCGACGGCCACGGCGATCGAGAGCTCCTCGAGATGACGGAACGTCTCGAATACGATCAGGTCCGCGCCGCCTTCCGCGAGCGCAGCCGCTTGCTCGGCAAAGGTCGCTTCGGCCGCCTTCTCGTCCCACTCGGGTGAGACCCCGGGAACGAGCCCCGTAGGCCCGATCGAGCCGCCGACGTAGGCGCGGGCGCCCGCGAGCTCGCGCGCCAGGCGCGCCCC
>CAZYWR010000749.1:0-2731 GCA_964651185.1 uncultured Polyangiales bacterium | reverse complement strand
GCTGGCGCGCGCGCAGATCCCCGCGCACTTCGCGGAAGGCGTGCGGCGCCCCCGCGCGGAGGGGCGCGCCTTTTTGGCGTTGCTCGCGTGCGCGCGCGACGGGCTGTCGGCGCGCGCCTTCGCCGAGTATCTGTCGCTGGGGGCCAGGGTGCGCGAGGAGGACGAAGCGCCCAGCCCGCGGCGCTGGGAGCGGCTCCTCGTCGAGGCCGCCGTGGTCGGCGGGCGCGCGCGCTGGGCGCGGCGCTTGGCGGGTCTCGACCGCCAGTGGGCCGATGAGATCGACGCGCTCGAGGCCGACGACCCACGCCGCGACTCGCTCGAGCGCGATCGCGACCTGTTACGCGGACTCGAGCGCTTCGCGCTGCCCCTCCTCGACGCGCTGGCCGCGTTGCCCCATGCGGGCGTGTGGGGCGCTTGGATCCGCGCGCTCAGCGCGCTCGCCCGTCTGAGCTTGGCGGAGCCAGATGCCGTGTGCGAGCTGCTCGCAGAGCTCGCTCCGCTCGCGCCGGTCGGGCCCGTCACCCTGCGCGACGTGCTGCGCGTGCTCGCGCCGCGTCTTTCGAGCGTGATCGTGACGAGCGAGGGCCACGGCGCGGGCAAGCTGTTCGTCGGCGCTGTCGAGGACCTGCGCGGCCGTAGCTTCGATCGCGTGTTCGCGGTCGGCCTCGCAGAGCGGCTGTTTCCGGCGCGCATCGGCGAAGACCCGCTGCTCCCTGATGAGGTGAGGCGCGCGCTGGGCGCGGAGCTGTGGCTGACCGAAGAGCGCGTCGCGCACGAGCGCCTCCTCCTGCGCATCGCCGTGGGGGCCGCGCGCGAGCGGCTCTGTCTCTCGTTTCCGCGCTTCGATCTGGCGCATGGACGGCCGCGCGTGCCGTCGTTTTATGGGCTCGAGGTGCTGCAGGCGATCGACGGCAAGCTGCCGGCGTTCGACGAGCTCAGCCGCCGCGCGCACCCGGGGGCAGCCGCGCGCATGGGCTTTCCCGCGCCGGCCGACGCCGCGCTCGCGATCGACGACGCCGAGTACGACCTGGCCATGCTCGAGCGCTTGAGGCGCGCGCCCGAGGCCGAGCGCAAGGGAGCGGCTCGTTACCTGCTGAGCGCGAACCCGCACCTGGCGCGCGCGCTGCGCTTTCGCGCGCGTCGCTGGGAGCTCGCGCGCTTCAGCGCCGCCGACGGCTTCGTCGCGAGCGACGAGGCGGGCAGGGCGCTGCTCGCGCCGATGCGGCTCGGCCAGCGCGCCTATTCGGCGACCGCACTCGCGCACTTCGCGATCTGTCCCTATCGCTTCTATTTGTACGCGATCGTAAGGCTCTCGGAGCGCGGCGAGGTCGCGCCGGTCGACGAGCTCGATGCGCGCCAGCGAGGCGTGCTCTTTCACCGCGTGCAGCGGGCGGTGCTGAGCGAGCTGGCGGCGCGCGCTCGCTTGCCGCTCACGCGCGAGGCGCTGGGCGAGGCGCGCGCGCTCTTGGCGGAGGTCTTCGCGCGCTACGCCGCCGAGGCCCGCGACGAGTACGCGCCGTCGATCGAGGGCGTGTTCGAGGCGGGGCTCGCCTCGGTGCGGCGCGATCTGCACGAGTGGCTCGAGCGGCTGCTCGAAGAGCAGCAGTTTCTGCCCGTTCACTTCGAGCTCGCCTTCGGAGGACGCGCGCGCTCGCGCGAGCGAGATCCGGCCAGCGTACCCGAGCCGGTCCAGCTCACGATCGGGTTGAAGCTCGCAGGTGCCATCGATCTGGTCGAGCGCGCGCTGGGCGCTGCGCCCGGGGATGCCCCCGTGCTGCGCGCTACGGACTACAAGACGTCGGCCATGCCGGAGCGGCTCGGCACCGTCGCGGGCGGGCGCGTGCTCCAGCCGCTGCTCTACGCGCTCGCGCTGGAGCAGCTCTTCCCGGGGGCCAAGGTCAGCGGTGGCCGGCTCTACTTCTGCACGGCCCAGGGCGGGTTCGCGAGCCACCAGGTCGCGCTCGATCCCGCCGCGCGCGCGGTGGCCAAGGACCTGATCGACTGCATCGATCAGCTGATCGGCGCGGGGTTTTTGCCGGCTGCGCCGGCGCTTCAGCCCGAGGACCGCGCGCGTTCGGAGTGTGAGCGCTGCGCGTATCGCGCGATCTGCGGACCTTACGAGGCCGAGCGCGTCGGCCAGGTCAAGGCCCGCGAGCTCTCGCGCCTCGCGCCGCTCGCGCACGTGAGGAACTTGCCGTGAACATCGCGGGACTCGTCGATCGCGACGCGCGCCGCGCGATCCGCGAGCAGCTGGATCGCTCTTTCGTGGTCGAAGCGGCCGCGGGCACCGGCAAGACCACGGAGCTCGTGCAGCGGATCGTGGCCGTGGTGGAGCGCGGGCTGGGCCGGCTCTCGTCGATCGTGGCGGTCACGTTCACGGAAAAAGCCGCGGGCGAGATGAAGCTGCGCATCCGCACCGAGCTGGATCGCGCGCTCTTGGAGCGCGCTCGCGACGCCACGGTGCGAGCGCGCCTCGAGGCCGCGCTGCGCGAGCTGGAGACCGCCAAGTTCGGCACCATCCATGCGCTCTGCGCGGAGCTCTTACGCGAGCACCCGGTCGAAGCGCGCGTGGACCCGGCGTTCGAGGTGGCCGACGCGTTCGAGGAGCGTGCGCTGCTAGAGCGCGCCTTCGACGGCTGGTTCGAGCGCACGTTGGCCGCACCGGGCGAAGGCGTGGGCCGCGTGCTTGCGCGCCGCTCCTTGGACGGGCGCGGCCAGGGCGCGCGCGAGC
>CAZYWR010000748.1:0-1807 GCA_964651185.1 uncultured Polyangiales bacterium | reverse complement strand
CGCGTGGTCCAAGAAGATTTTCCGTGGGTGAGCGAGGTGCCCGAAGCCAGCAGCGCGATCTTCCCGAGCCGCCACTACGTGCGGCGGGAGCCCATCGGCGTGTGCGTCGGCATCGTGCCCTGGAACTTCCCCTTCACGATGGGGATCTGGAAGGTCGCGATGGCCGCGCTGATGGGCAACAGCGTGATCTTGAAGCCGGCGAGCGACACGCCGCTCTCGGCCTTGGCGCTCGCGCGCATCGTCGCCGAATCGAAGGTGCCGAAGGGCGTGATCAACATCTTGGCAGGGCCGGGCGGCGCGCTCGGCGACGTGCTCTGCACGCATCCCAAGGTCGACAAGATCGCGTTCACCGGTTCGACCGAGGTGGGCTCGCAGATCATGTCCATGGCCTCGCGCACCATCAAGAAGGTCACGCTCGAGCTCGGCGGCAAGTCCGCCAACATCGTGCTCGAGGACGCCGATCTCGACTCCGCCGTGGACGGCGCGATCCTCGGCTCGTTCTTGCACTCCGGGCAAGTCTGCGAGTCGGGCACGCGCTTGCTCTTGCCGAGCTCGCTCTACGATCGCTTCATGGAGCGGCTGAAGGCGCGCGTCGAACAGATCCGCGTCGGCTATCAGCTCAACGTCAAGAGCAAGATGGGCCCGCTCGTCAGCAAGAAGCAGCTCGAGAGCGTGGCCGAGTACGTGCGCGTCGGCCGCCAAGAGGGCGCGGAGCTCGTCACTGGCGGCGGCGAAGTCGAGGTGCAGGGCTACGGCAAGGGCTTCTACTACGCGCCCACCGTCTTCGGCCGCGTGAGCAACCAGATGCGCATCGCGCGCGAAGAGATCTTCGGCCCGGTGCTGAGCGTCATCGAATACCGCGACGAAGAGGAGGCGATCGCCATCGCCAATGATTCGCCGTACGGCTTGGCCGGCGGCGTGTGGTCGCGCGACGTGGCGCGCGCCGAGCGCGTGGCCGCGCAGATCCGCACCGGCACGATGTGGATCAACGACTATCACGTGTTCAACGATCTGACGCCGTTCGGCGGCTACAAGCAGAGCGGCATCGGGCGCGAGCTCGGGCGCTGGGGCCTCGAGGAGTATACGGAGGTCAAGCACGTGCACGTCGGCGCCGAGGGCAATCCGGCGCTCCGGCCCGGGAACCGCCTGCTCTTGAGCTATCCGCGCACGCTGGGCTTTAGCTGGGCCGGCCCGACCAAGCTCACGATCGGCGCCGGACGCGCCGCCGCGGTGGCGGAAGAAGTGGCGCGCCTCGGTGCACGGCGTGTCTTGCTGATCGGTGATCCGGGCATCCAGCGCGCCGGGTTGCTGGACAAGGTGAAGGGCGCGCTCGGCAACTCGCTCAAAGCCACGTTCCTCGACGTGCCGCAGGACTCGGGGCTGGAGACGGTCGACGCAGCGGTGCGCGCGGGCCGTGAAGCCGGGGTCGATGCGGTGGTCAGCGTCGGCGGGGGCAGCGTGATCGACACCGCCAAGGTGACCGCGATCTGCCTCGGCTGCGGCGGTAAGGCGATCGACCACGTGGGCGCGTTCATGCTGCGTGGCAAGCCGCTCCCGCACGTCGTCATCCCCACCACCGCGGGCACCGGCAGCGAGGTCACCAACTGCGCGGTGATTCGCCACGCCGAGCTCGAGCGTAAGGTGTACTTCGTCGACGACCAAGTCATCCCGAACGCCGCGATCTTGGATCCGACCTTGACCGCAGGGCTGCCGCGCGGGCTGACCGCGTCGACCGGCATGGACGCGCTCACGCACGCGATCGAGGCGGTGGTGAGCAAGCAGGCCAACCCGATCAGCGAAGGGCTCG
>CAZYWR010000747.1:0-1838 GCA_964651185.1 uncultured Polyangiales bacterium | reverse complement strand
TTTTCTCGAGATGGGTAAGACAGACAAGCGCGATCCGGAGCAGGTCAGGTCGGAGTACGCCGGCGTCTGGTACCGCGCCTTCGATCTGGCCGAAGCGGGGCCGGATCGCTTCCAAGCCTTGCTGCGCGAGCTGAGCGCGCGGTTCGACGCGGGCGTGCTGCAGGCGCTGCCCATATGCGCTTGGGACGTGCGCCACGCGCCCGAAGCCTTCCGTTACATGTCGCAGGGCCGCCATGTCGGGAAGATCATTCTCACGCTGCCGGTAGCGCGCTTCACGAGCGGCACAGTGCTCATCACCGGCGGAACCGGCACGCTCGGCGCGCTTTTGGCGGAGCATCTGGTGGCGCAGCACGGCGCGCGGCACCTGCTGCTCTGCTCGCGAACGGGTCAGGCCGAAGCTCTCCAAGCGCGCCTCGAAGCGCGCGGGGCTTCGGTGACTGTGGCGGCCTGCGACGTCTCGCAAAGGCACGAGGTCGAGGCGCTGTTGGCAGCGATCCCGGAGGCGCACCCCCTGACGGCCGTGATCCACGCGGCCGGGGCGTTGGACGACGCGATCGTGGGCGCACAGAGCGCGGAGCACATCGCGCGCGTATTCGCGCCGAAGCTGGCGGGAGCTTGGCATCTGCACGAGCTCACGCGGAACCGAGACCTCGAGGCGTTCGTCTTCTTCTCCGCTGCGGCGGGGGTGTTCGGCGGCGGCGGGCAGGCGAACTACGCCGCGGCCAACACCTTCGTGGATGCGCTCGCCCAGCACCGTCGCGCCCAAGGTCTGCCCGCCACGGCCCTCGCGTGGGGATTTTGGGAGGAGCGCAGCGGACTGACTGCGCACCTTCAGCAGAGCGATCTCGAAAGGATGGCGCGCGCGGGCGTGCTGCCGCTCTCCTCGTCGGATGGCTTGGCGCTGTTCGACGCCGCGCTCGCCGGCTCGCACGCGCACTGGCTGCCTACGCGGCTCGACACGCGCCTGCTCGACAAGTCGAACGGCCAAGTGCCGGCGCTTCTGCGCGGCTTGGTACGGCGCAAGTTGCGGCGGGCCGCGGATGCCACCACCCCGTTCGCGGCGCAGCTCGCGGCGTTGAGCGCCGCCGAGCGCGAGCGTGCACTGTTTGACGCCGTCGCATCCGGCGTGACCAAAGTCTTGGGCATCCCGGCCGCGCAGCTCGATCTCGAGCGGCCGTTGCGGGAGCTAGGGCTCGATTCGCTCATGGCGGTCGAGCTGCGCAATCATTTGGCCGCGGCTTCGGGGCTGCGGCTACCCTCCACCTTACTCTTCGATCATCCCACGCCGGACGCCCTGTGCCGCTACCTCATCGCGCTCGTGGGCGGGGAGCAGGCCATCGTCCAGCACGCGCCCGCGACATTCGTCGAGCCGTCAGGGCCCATCGCGATCGTGGCGATGAGCTGCCGTTATCCCGGCGGGGTGGATTCGCCGGAAGCGTTTTGGGAGCTGCTCGCGGCGGGCCGGGACGCCATTGGCGATGTCCCGAACGGACGCGGCTGGGACGTGCTGCACGCCCTCCACGACGTCGAACCCGAGGTGCTCGCCGCGTCTGCAGGATGGCAAGGCGGATTTCTGGAGGCGCCGGGGCAGTTCGACGCGGCGTTCTTCGGCATCAGTCCGCGCGAGGCGCTGGCGATGGACCCGCAGCAGCGGATCGTGCTGGAGGCGTCTTGGGAAGCGTTGGAGCGCGCAGGGATCGATCCGAGCAGTCTGCACGGGAGCGCGACCGGCGTGTTCCTCGGCTTGGCCCAGAACCAGTATGGTTTGTTCGGTGGCTCGCCGGAGGTCGAAGGCTATCTGCTGACGGGAACCACGAGCAGCGTGGCGTCGGGTCGGA
>CAZYWR010000746.1:0-12821 GCA_964651185.1 uncultured Polyangiales bacterium | reverse complement strand
GGACCCGCCGTGAAGGTGATCAGCGAGTACAGCGCGCGCTTTTGGGAGGCCGAGCAGCTGAGCGGATTCACCGTCACCGACCTGGCGATGGGCGTAGCCTGGTCGTCGAGCGACTCGTACGCCAGTCAAGCGGGGCTCATGACAGACTTTCTGACAGGCACGGCGGCAACGCAGGCTGCCGCGATGCCGGAGCCCGCTCGCATCGCCAGCTTTCAGCAGCAGCTCGACCAGGTCTATCCCGAAGGAGCCGTTTCGCAGACCGGCACTGCGACCACGGTGTCTTGGATCGATGAGGTCTATACGGGCGGCGGGTACGCCGTCTACAAGCCGGGACAGATGATGCGGTTTTGGCCCGCGCTACGCGCCGGAACGCCTCGCGTTCGCTTCGCCGGCGAGCACCTCGAAGCGCCGGCCGGCTACATGGAGAGCGCCGTACGCTCCGGGCACCGCGTCGCGCAAGAGCTGGGCGCGCCGCCGTAGATCAGACCGGCGACGCTCACGAGGTGAGTCCGCTGCTGTCCCCATGGACGACCCGCCTGTTGCGAGCCGGCTCAGGAACGCATAATCGATCCTGCGATGCTGATCGAAAAAAGCATTCCTGCCAGCTACGTGGTCCGCAACGTCTGGAAAGACGTGCTAACCGTCCTTGTCATCGCGATTGTGGTCGAAAGCATCATTCGCGTTTCTCGGGCCTATGTGCCCGAGGTGAGCATCGCGCTCCCGACTGTCTTGGGTACGGCGATCTCGCTCATTCTCTCGTTCAAGCTGGCCCAGAGCTACGACCGCTGGTGGGAGGCGCGGAAGATCTGGGGCGCCATCGTCAATGACTCGCGAACGCTGGTTCGGCAGATGCTCAGCTTTCCACGGTCGCCCACGCCCGTGGCCGCGCGTGTGGGCCGCCGTCAAATCGCATGGTGCTACAGCTTGGGCCAGAGCTTGCGAGGCCAGAACTGGTACTCGGGATCCGAGGGGCATCTGAGCGAGACGGATGCCGCGGAGACGAAGCGCCACGCGAATAAGGCGCTGATTTTGATCCAGCAACATGCTCGCGACATCGCCGGGCTCGCCGAACACGGCGCGATCACGGATTTCGAGCGCGTTACGCTGGACGCCACCCTCACCCGGCTCGTCGACTCGATGGGCAAAGCCGAACGCATCCGCAATACCGTGTTCCCCACCACGTATCGCGCGTTCCTGCACGCGTTCATCTACCTGTTCATCACGTTGCTCTCGATCGCCGTCGGCGAGCTCACCGGAGCATGGCAAGTGCTCGTCACCACGGTCATCTCGATTCCCTTCTTCCTGCTGGAGAAAACGGCTTCACACATGCAGGACCCGTTCAGCAATCTGCCGACGGATACGCCCGTGACCGCGATCGCTCGCACGATCGAAATCAATCTCCTTCAGCTCCTCGGTGAAGAAAGCGTGCCGCCGCCACTCGAGCCGGATGGCTACTATCTCATGTGAGCGGGGCCCGTGCGCCAGACCGCACCACGCTCACGCGAGAGCACTTCACGCGTTGCGGAACGCGGATCGTGCGCCCAGTTCGAGACCGCTCTGCTCGTCGAGCCGACCGAACAGTCGGATCAGCGACGCCACCAGTCCGGTCCAGCCGGTTTGGTGGCTGGCGCCGAGACCCGCGCCGTTGTCGCCGTGGAAGTACTCGAAGAACAAGATGTGATCGCGGAAGTTCGGATCGCGCTGGAAGCGCTCGGTGCCGCCATAGATCGGCCGCCGGCCGGCTTCGTCGCGTAGGAAGAGCTTGGTGAGACGTGCAGCGATCTCACGCGCTACGCCGAACAGATTCATCGTGCGTCCCGAGCCGGTCGGACACTCGATGCGGAACGAGTCGCCATAGTATTGATAGAATTGGAGCAGCGCGCGGACGATCAGCACGTTGACCGGCATCCACACGGGCCCACGCCAGTTCGAGTTGCCGCCAAACATGCCCGAGTCGGACTCCGCCGGTACATAGCTCACGCGGAACTCTTCGCCGTGCACCCAATAGCTGTAAGGCTGCTCGAGGTGCGCGCGAGACAGCGAACGGATGCCGTACGGACTGAGAAACTCTCGTTCATCGAGCATGCGCGCCAGAATCCGGCGCAAACGCTCGGGTCCGACCAGCGCCAAGATGCCGCGGTCGCCGTGGCCGCGGTGGCCGTCCCCGGTCGGATGAATGGCCGACAGCAGATGCGGCATGCGTTGCATGCGCTCCTGCGCGTAGCGGAGGAGGCGGGGAACTCGCTCGCGCTGCCAGGGTTCGACGACGGTCGTGGCAAACAACGGCAACAGCCCTACCATGGAGCGGACCCTCAAGCGCGTGGCGCTGCCGTCGGGCAGGCGCAGCACGTCGTAGTAGAAGCCGTCCTCCTCGTCCCACATTCCGCACGGCCCCAGGCGGTTCAGCGCGTTCGCGATCAAGAAGAAGTGGTCGACGAACTTCGCCGATAGATCTTCGTAAGCGCGGTCGTAAGCCGCGATCTCGACCGCGAGTTCGAGCATGTTCTGGCAGTAGAGCGCCATCCAGGCGGTGCCATCTGCCTGCTCGAGATAGCCACCGGTAGGCAGCGGCGCCGATCGATCGAAGACGCCGATATTGTCGAGTCCGAGGAAACCTCCTTCGAACAGATTCTTTCCGAACCGGTCCTTCCGGTTGACCCACCACGTGAAGTTCGCGACCAACTTGTTGAACGAGCGCTTGAGGAATTCGAGATCCGCCTCTCCGTAGAGCGCCTCTTCCATGCGATGCAAGAACAAGGTCGCCCAGGAATGCACGGGCGGGTTGACGTCCCCAAAGTTCCATTCGTATGCAGGCATTTGGCCGTTGGGATGGAGGTAGTTCTCGCGCAGCATCAGATCGAGCTGGCCCTTCGCGAAATCCACGTCGACCGAGGCCAAGGCCACCGCGTGAAACGCGAGATCCCAGGCTGCGTACCAAGGGTACTCCCATTTATCCGGCATGGAGATCACGTGGCCGTTGACCATGTGCGCCCAATCCCGGTTCCGGAGCGCAGGCCCCGGCGGCCCGTAAGGATCGACTCCGTGCTCTGCGAGCCATTTGTCTACTTCGAAATGATAATACTGCTTGGTCCAGAGCATGCCGGCCAGCGCCTGGCGCATGACGCTCGCCTCATCTGCGCTCGCTTTGGGGGGCGTGAGTGCACGATAGAACGCCTCCGCCTCGCGTTGGCGCAACGCGAACATTCGATCGAAGTCCGCGAACGGCTCCTGCTCGACATCCGGCCCATGATTCGACAGCCTCAGCTTCAGCACCACGCTCTCGCCGGGGCGCACCTGCAGCGCGTGATGGGCCGAAGCTTTGGTGCCGGTGGCGCTCGGGTTCACGGCCTCGGGGCGCCGGTGCACCACGTAGCGATCGATGCCGTCCTTGACGTACGGACTCGCGTTCGGCTGTCCGAACAGCTGCTGCTTGTTGCTCTCGTTCTCCGTAAAGAGCAACGGCACGTCGGCCTCCACGAACAAGAAGCGCTCACCGAGCTCCGCGTGCGACGCCGCTACGACGGCGCGTCCGGATGGAGCGACCACTCTCCGGAGCGACGGCTTGGGCGCGCCCTCGGACCACGACCAGGTGTTGCGGAACCAGATCGTGGGCAGCACGTGCAGGGGGGCCGGCTCCGGCCCCCGATTCATGATCGTGATGCGAATAAGCAGGTCTTCGGGCGACGTCTTCGCGTACTCCGCAACCACGTCGAAGTAGCGGTCCTGCTCGAATACGCCCGTGTCCAGGAGCTCATATTCGAATTCGACGCGCGAACGCCGACGATTGGTCTGCACCAAGTCGAAGTAGGGATACTCGCGCTGCGGGTACTTGTAGAGCCACTTCATGTAGGAGTGGGTCGGCGTGGAGTCGAGATAAAAGTAGTACTCTTTGACGTCTTCCCCGTGATTGCCTTCGGCGTTGGTCAGCCCGAACAGCCGTTCTTTCAGGATCGGGTCCCGCTCGTTCCACAGCGCGAGCGCGAAGCATAGGCGTTGCTTGTCGTCACAGATCCCAGCGAGCCCATCCTCGCCCCAACGGTAAGCGCGATAGCGCGCCTGATCGTGCGGAAAGTAGGACCAGGCGTCGCCGCCGGCGCTGTAGTCCTCTCGCACTGTGCCCCATTGGCGCTCGCTGAGGTACGGCCCCCACTTGCGCCACGGCACCTCCTGTTCGCGCGCCTCCAACAGGCGCCCGCGCTCCGCTTCGGACTCGGATTCCATCGGATCTTACCCCCTTGCGCGATTGCTGCGCTCCTTGTCGACCTGCTCGCGACGTCGAGCCTGAGGCGCAGGTCAGCTCATCAGCTCGAAGACGTGGTAGCCCCACGGCGGCAGATCGAGGTAGAGACCGGCTGCGTTCAGCTCATCCCCAGAGCGTTCGTAGCGAGCATCACCGAGCCGATCGACCAGCATGACGCGGCGGCCGTCAAGGACAGGCACCTCGAGCGGCACGTAACACTGCCCGCGACTCGGGGCGTAGTTGACCACCACCAACAAGCGGGCATCTTGGCGCTCCCATGAACAGACGATGAACTGGTCCCAGCTACCGTTGCCCGCCCAAGCCGGCCGGCACACGTGCAGCCGCCAGGAGCCGTCGTGCACCTCCGGCCGTCGCAAGCACGCGAGCAGCCGCTCGTAAAACTCAGACAGCGCGCGATCGAGCTCTTCGACCGGACGCCGGGTAAGGTGCATCGACACGTGCGCGCGCCGGCCCTCGAGCTGCCCTTCGTGAAAGAAGCGCATCCCGGGCACGAAGTAGGTGATGACCGCCGCGGCTCGGTGCACATCGAACGGGAAGGTCGCGGCCGCGCGCGGTTCATCGTGGTTTTCCAGAAAGCGCACGGAGCGGCCCTGGTAGGCCGGCACGGCCATCAGATGCTCCCGAACTGGCCGAGCCACGCCAGCGCGCAGGCGATCGTAGAGGCGCTTGTCGTACGTAAAGTCGAAGCCCTCCTGCTGGAGCGCCCACTCGCGATCCCAGTAAGCCTCGGCGATAAACAGAAAGTCAGGGTGGCGAGCCCGCGCGGCCTGGATCGCACGCGGCCAGAACGACCCCTCCACCGGCGGCGCATCTTTCGGACGCGCCCGCTCGCCCCAAGTCTGGGCGAACACGTCGGGAAGGACGAGCATCGCCATGTCGCAGCGCACGCCATCGCAGCGACCGGCGATCTTCACGAGCTCGCCGATCATCGCCTCCCGGCAGGCTGGATGAAGGTGATTCAGCTGAACCGTGTCCGGCCAACCATCAAAGTACGGATCGCGACCATAGGCGAAGATCATCGGCCCGCGGGAGGTCGGAAGTCGCGTGTAGTTCTGCGGCTCGCGCGCCAGGTCTTCTTCGCTTCCGTGCACAAAGAACTCAGGCTGCTGGCCGACCCAGGGGTGGTCGGGCGCCATGTGATTGACCACGTAGTCCAGCACGAGCCCGAGCCCGCGCGCCGCCAATCTCTTCCTCGTCCGCGCCAGCGCCGCGTCGCCGCCCAGGCGTTCGTCGACCGTATAGCGCTCGATGGCAAACGGCGAGCCCGCGATATCTGCTTCTTGCAAATCGGGCAGCGTGCGCCGGTAAGCAGCCAGCAACGACGCGTTAGAGCGAGACACCTGACGCGCCAGCTCGCCCAACTGCCACACGCCGAGCAACCAGACCCAACGGAAACCCTGGGCCGCGATCTGCTCGAACCAAGCGTCCGGCAGGTCGTCGAGCGTGGCGGGTCGGCTCAGCTGACGGCCGCGCTCGTAGAGGACGACACGGGTGTTGATCTGGAACAGGAGCGGATGACGCACGGTTGACCTCCAGCGACGTCGCTCGCAGGCATTCGAGCGCGGTGCTGTGACGATGGGCCCCGATCGTCGCGCAGCGCGCGTACCCTCGGCGAACTGGCTCGAAGCGATCGTGCTTCGAGCCACTCACCTTGACCCACTCGAGTCTGAACTAGCTCGGCGCTCGGTGATTGCAATCACGGGCCCGCTAGCGCGCTTCGCGGCGAGCCCACCCTGTCGGCGCAAGACGCGGTGATTGCAGTGAGAACCCGCGCGCTCCAAACGCGCGCTGTCGACCCTGCCCAATGTTCGGACGAGTCCAAGCTGGTGCGCACGAAAACATCATGGTGCCTTCGTCACGCGCGCCAAGATGTCACAACCAGGTGATGTCACGACGCAAGCGCGCCAACCCGCGGCAGCACGCGACAGCGCGCGACGGTGTCCAGGATATGTCGATATCCGAACACGTTTGCTCGTGCTCGGCGAATGACGAGCGCGCCGCGATGTATGGAGAATGCAGGGCGCGGCGGCGAGCTTACAGAGGACGCAATTGGCTTCCTCTGTTCGGCGCATAGATCTCAGGCGACTGTCACCTTCAGCGCGACGAGCGCGATGATCGACGAGGCGCGGCCCACCGCACGCTGGCTGTTCCGCTCTTCCCTGCGTCCGCTCATGGTCGCGCTGCGACATCGGAGACTCGCCGCATGATGGGGCCGCGGACAATACGTCTGTGCATGCGTTGGTTCGGCACCAGCACGTGGCTCGCGCGCGGGTCGCTCGTGTTCCACGCGACCCTGGCGCCGCCCCTGCACGCACAATCCGGCGTCACGTCGTTGGCCACCCTGGAAGCCGCCGAGGAGCCCCGGCCGCGCGCGGGCATCGGTTGGTATCCGGACCAAGGATTCGCGATCCGATCGCCCGACGAGGCGTTCATGCTGCACGTGGGTCTGCAGGCGGGATTCCGAATCGAGCCGTATTGGAACAACGGTAAGTCGCAAGATCGGCGCACGCTCTTGATGTTCCGTCCGGTGCTGGAAGGCAGCGTCTTTCGCGAGTGGTTCCGGTTCCGGGGCTCCTTCGAATTCGCGCAGAATCCGCCGTATCTCGTAGACGCTTACGTCGAGCTACAGCCACGCGCCGAGTTTCGCCTGCGCATCGGTCAGCAGCCCACGCCGCTCTCGCGGCACGAGTACGCGGGACTTACCCATATCTTGTTCGCAGATTGGGCGCCGGTGGCCGACTACTTTTGGACCGGTCGCGACAAGGGGCTGACGGCCCTCGGCGCGCTGTTCGCGGGCAAGCTCGACTACCACGCCGGCGTCTACGCGGGGACTCCCTTGCGTCAGTTCACCGCCTTGAATGGAACGTGGGTCGTCGTCGGACGTGTCGCCGTGAACCCGCAAGGACCGGTGGCGACGAATGAGGTGCCCTACATCACTTCCCGGGAACCGATCCCCACCCGCGTCTCCTTCGCGCTCCAAGGAAGCAGCGGGGATTACCTGTTCGCGGTCGAAAACTTCAACCCCTCGACCTTCCGCTTTGATACCACGAGCGCCGGCGATCGCAGCAAGCGCCAGACCGGAAGCGTCGACCTCTGGCTGCAGGCTCCGAGAGCTGCGTTCCTCGTAGAAGCTTACGTGCGCCGCACAGAAGAGGAGGGCGCGCGGCCGTACCGCAGCACCGGGTTTTGGTCACAAGGAAGTGTGATGCTTTGGAAACGCCTCATGGACGTGGGGGTCCGCGTCAATTGGCTGGACGCCAGCAGCGAACTCCACCACGACCTAGGGTACTCACTCGAGGCGCAGTTCGCGTACTACCCGTTTCAAAACGAGAACGTCGTCACCAAGCTGCGATATGGATACGGGAAACAAGACAGCCCCGGTGCCGACGCACTCGGGACGGTCACCCTGCTTCTGCCGTCGGGAACGAACCACATCCTGACCTTGCAGTTGGTGCTGGCGATTTGAGGGCTGCCGCTCGCCGGCTTTGGCCGCGCTGTCACCCGCGCGGAGCTCGCCGACCTGGAGGCGCTGATTCGCTCGATGAACTGAGCGGCTGACCGCCCGAGAGCACTGCCGTCCCGGTAGACACGGTAAGACTCGCGGAATCATCGAGCCTCGCGTGGCTGCCATCATTGGAGATAGAACTCGAACATCATATTCAGCACGACAGCCTGCTGATGATAGATGCCGCCGGAGTTGGGGAGCCGGGAGGGCACCTTCTCGAGATCGAGCGTGCTCTTGCCGTTGGTGTTGCGCTCGAGCCACTGCTGATAGCTCAGCGCCACGAGCAGGCCGAGCGTCTCTGCGAAGCGCGCTCGGCCGCCGAGCGTGTAAGTCAGGTCATTCCCATCGATCAGCGATGGATCCAGCGTACTCGCGGGGACGGCGTTGCTGTCGTAGGCGATGCCGCCGAGCGCCTCCAAACTAGGGGAAAAGTAGTAGCTGCCGCTCGCGTGGATCGCGAAGGTGTTTTGCCAATTGCGTGGTTGGTTGAGCACGACATCGCTGTTCGCTGGCGCGGACCCGTCGGGGTTGAGGCGACAGTGGCCTCCCTTCCGGACCAAGCATTGGCGGTCGAAGGTGCTCCAGCGCGTGACATCGCCGAATAAGCGCAGCTCGTAGCGCTCGGTGGGCCGCACGCGTAGAGCCCAGCGGACGATGTCGGGCATCGACTGTTTGAGCGAGACGTTGCTCGTGCTGGGTGTGGTGCCGCCGAGCAAAAGCCGCAGCTTCCCGTCCATCGAGAGGTCCTTGTAAAGCCCTGGTGGCGCTTGATACGACACGCCGATCCAGGTCTTTTTCTCGATGGCTTCCCACAGCAGGCCCAGACCGAAGCTGCCGGTGACCCCGTGGACATCGAGGTAGGAGCGCCCTTCGGTGGCGATGTTGTCGTCGCCAAGTCCGTTCTGCGCGCGGGTGAAGCTGAGGGAGTTGTAGACCAAGTTACCTGAGACGCCGACGCTCAGACGCAGGGGCCGGATGGTATAGGAGGCTCCGAGGCTCGTGTAGAGCGAGCTCGTGCCGCCTTCGATCAGATGCCAGCGCGCGGATCCGTCACGCGTTCCTGGGTATTCGGGGTACGACTGGCCGCCGCCCGCCCAGCTCTGCATGCCGGCGAACGGGACGAACACACCGACGCCAAGTCCGAAGTCTCCGAGCCGGTAACTCGCGGCGAAGGCCGGGGCCGCGAGCGCGTTGCTGACCTTGGCTTGGCCCACGTTGGCGCCGGGCGCCATCGGCGGATCGGGGCTCGTCGTCTGCGAGCGATCGTAAGAAGCGCCGTGCCAAGCCAAAGTAAGGTTCCCCGCGATCTGCAGCCGCGAGCCGAGCGCCAATGCCGCTGGATTGTAGTAGATGGCAAACGGCGTCGCGCCTGCGGCGTGGCCGTGTTCGCTGGCAAAGCGCGCCTGTTCGGTGCCTCCTGACGCGCTGACCGTCTGCGGCCAGGCCAGAGCCGTCAGCAGTGCGCACGCGAGTCCTTTGCCGGCACGATACGTACTCATAGCGGCGCCGCTGGGTCTTTGTTGCAGTTGATGACGACGGCAGGATACGTGCTCGTATTCGTCGGGTCCGGGATGCGGACGGCCGCGAACGTGGAGCCGTCGAGCGACAGATTGAGTCCCTCGACGGAGCCCGTGGCAGTCCCGCAAAAGAACGCCACGGGCGCGTTGGGCATGTCCGCGGTAGCAGGGTTGGGGATCATGCCCGTGAAGGTGACCGTGGTCGTGAGCGCCAGCCCAAACGGGTTCGCCGCGGGTGGCACGACAGTCGTGATGGGCGGACTCTGGTAGGTCCCGTTGGCGTCCACCAGCATGGTGCTCCAGTCGCTGAAGTCGCCAACCGGCGTCTTGCGATCGGCGATGGCGAGCGGACGCTGCCGGATGCGCATCTGCAGCTGATCGCCCTGCTGGGAGGCTTCTACCTCGGCCAGGTACACCGTGGGCTGAGCGGGGTTGGTGGGCGTGGAGATCGCGTACAGGTACGAGCCGGTCACCTGCTCGGCTTGGAGCGGCTCGGCGTTGCCGGGCACCTGGCTCGCGTCGCTCCCCGCGTCAGACGCGAGCTTGCGCTCGGCGGCTACGAAATCATTGAACCTGTCTTCCGGTTTGAAGCAGGCAGGATGAGCGAGGAGAAGGCAGATCAGCGCGATCTGAGTCGGGACGGATGCGGGCATAGGTTCCTCCTCCAAGGTGCGCGTCCACACGAACTAGGTAAGCCCGGCGAGTGCGCGAGCGCGTACGGCGAAGATGCACTCGCGCTCTTCCATCTGCGCGCTCATGCAGCCTACGGCGTTCTGTACGCTGAGAATTTCGCTCGTCGGTAGCCGGCGTCATTCGACGTGGGGCCCACGAAAAAAGATGGCGTCGCGTCAGCTTCTGGGCAGCGCTTAAGGTGCGGACATGACATATGAGGACGTCGTGTGAGCACACGTCTTGGCGTGACGCGGTGCACCTTCGCAGCGCTCCTTCGGCCCGCGAAGAAGCCGGTGTTTCTGTGCGCGTATGCCGGCGTGTTTTATGTTGGCGGCATGGCAGGAAGTAACGAGCCTTCTCCCTACGAACGACTTGGCGGCGCCGCCGGGGTGCGCAAGCTCGTCGATCGCTTCTACGACTTCATGACCGAGCTGCCGGAGGCAGCGCACGTGTTGCGCATGCATCCGGAGCAGCTCTCGGGGTCGCGCGAAAAGCTATATGAGTTCCTGTGCGGCTGGTTCGGTGGACCGCCGCTCTACGTGCAGAAGCGCGGGCATCCGCGGCTGCGCATGCGCCACCTACCGTTTCCGATCGACGACCGCGCGCGCGATGCGTGGCTCATGTGCATGGAGCGCGCGCTCGACGAGTGCGTGGAAGACGCGTCATTCAAGGCGATGCTCCGAGGCGCGTTCGGACGCATGGCAGATCACATGCGCAACACGGGAGCGCAGCAGCGCCCGGAAGACTGATCGGTGCGGCCCAATCCGCGCGATCGCATAGATTTCCGCATTCGGCACCCACGCATTCGGGGAAGGACGCTTAAATTTATGCGATCGCATGGATTTCGAGCCCAGAGAGGCCTCATCAATGAGCTCCGCGCGCATTTCCATTCGATCGCATGGATCTCACTTGCAACGCGCGGGTGCGAAGCGCAGGATTCAGCAAATCCATGCCATCGGATGGAACTTCGCGCGATAGTCCCGCCCGAGCGGCCGCTCTCCTCGGGGCAGCCGTCCGCGCGCGCCGGCGCTCGTTAGGCCTGAATCAAGCGGAGCTCGCCAACCTGGCGGGCGTGGGGCTGGCGTTTCTGTACGAGCTCGAGCACGGCAAGGCCACCGTGCGCATCGACAAAGTGCTGGCGGTGTTCGCCGTGCTGGGCCTCGAGCTGTACGTGCGCGAAGGCAAGCAGCTGCTGAACGTCGAGGGCAAGCTGAGCGAGGCGAGCCGGTGAGCGCGCGGCTCAGCGAACGGCTCGACGTGTACAAAGGCAAGCAGCGCGTGGCAGAGCTCAGCCGCACCGCGCACGGCGCACGCCTCACCTACGCGCCCGAGTACTTGGCCACGCGCGCAGCGGAAGAGCCCGTCGCGATCGCGTTCACGCTGCCGCCGCGCGCCGAGCCCTACGAGGTCTTCGGCGCGAACCTACATCCATTTTTCGCCGGACTTTTGCCTGAGGGCCTGCGCCTTCGTGCGCTGGTACGCTCCCTCAAGACCTCCGAAGACGATCTCTTCTCACTGCTCGCCGCCAGCGGCGTCGATGCGGTCGGCGACGTGGCCGTCTCCTTGCCGGGTCAGACGCTCGCAGAGCGCGCCCCGGTCGCCGACACCGCCCAGCTCGGCGCGCTCTCGTTCGCGGAGCTGCTCGCGGAGAGCCTCCGCTACGACGACGGGCGCGGCGACGCCGCCATCGCCGGCGTCCAGCCCAAGGTGTCGGCCGCGATGATCTCGTTCCCAGTGCGCGCGCGCGACAAGCGCCACGCATACATCCTCAAGCTCACGCCGCCCGAATACCCGCGCTTGGTCG
The DNA here is from genome assembly GCA_964651185.1 of uncultured Polyangiales bacterium. GTDB lineage: Bacteria > Myxococcota_A > Polyangia > Polyangiales > DASUME01 > DASUME01. The sequence continues at coordinate 1,062 of CAZYWR010000746.1, read as the reverse complement.
AGAACGAGGCCTTCTTCATGGAGCTCGCCAGGTCCGCCGGTCTGCGCGTGGCGCGCACGCGCGTCGTGCACGACAAAGAGGGGACATCCGCGTTGCTGGTCGAGCGCTTCGATCGCGTCCCTCAGCCAGACGGCAGTCTGCTCCGTCTGCATCAGGAAGACGCCTGTCAGCTGCTCGATCGCTATCCCGCGGACAAGTATCGTCTGAGCCTCGCCGACGTCACCCGCGCGCTCGAGGTGTGCTCGGCGCCGATCGCCGAACGGCTCAAGCTCTTACGCATGCAGGCGTTCTCTTATTTGATCGGCAACGGGGACATGCACGCCAAGAACGTCAGCGTGCGCGTGCTCGACACGCGCATCGAGTTGACCCCGTGTTACGATTTTTTGAGCACGCTGCCATACGGCGATCGCGCCCTCGCGCTCGCGATGGAGGGGCGCGACGACAAGCTCAAGCGTGCCCACTTCATCGCCTTCGGGGAGCGCGCCGGCCTACGAAAGGCGGCGGTCGAGCAAATGCTCGACGCGCTCACCAAACGCACCGCGCTCGCGCCTACGCGTCTGTCGGAGATCGGCCTGGAGGCCAAGCGCACCCAGCACCTGGAGCGCACGATGCGCGAACGGCTCGCGGACCTAGCCAGCGCGTGAACGCGCACGAGCCGACGGCCCGTGACCGCGGACGGTCGTGCGCGGCCAAATGGCCGCACCACGCCTGCGAGCGCCATTCCTCAGCGGATCAGGAGATCGACTGGCGCGTGTGCAGGCGTCGCGTTGAACAGTGCCAGCAGCACCTGCTCGGTCGGAACATCCGACATGAAGCTGACGGCGGCAGACTCGGGCGCGCGCGTCGCGATCGCGTTACGCAGGGTCGCCACGTCGAAGTGGAAGCCGGACTCGTCCCGCACGCGCGGGATATCTCGCGTGCCGCGCCCCACGTCGAGCGAGTAGCCGCCCAGCCGCACGCGCAATTTCAGGTCCGGCGTTGCGCTCGGCGGATCTCGGTCTGGCAGCACCACGCGCAACGGCACGCCCAGGAGCGCGCCGTCCTGATCCTCGAGGCCTGGAA
>CAZYWR010000745.1:0-11630 GCA_964651185.1 uncultured Polyangiales bacterium | reverse complement strand
CGCCGACCGCGATCAATCCGACGCCGACCCCGCCGAGCACATAACCCCACCAGGGCACGCGCGCGCGCGGCTCGATCACCATGAACGTCGCGGCGAACGCCAGCACCGGACCGCCGAGCCCCAACCAACGCAGCTTCTGCGCGCGCTCGAACTGGCTTTGTTGATCGGCATCGCCGGTGTCTTTGCTCGCGCCTTGCTGTGCGAGCTGGTCGTGAATGCGCTGTGCTCGCGCGTCGAGGCCGAGGCCCAGCGCGAACACGCCCGCCGACACGCCGAGCAGCGCGAAGCCCGTCCGACGGACCGTCCGCGAGCGCCGCTCCGGGGGCGCAGGAAGCTCCGGCGGCTGGTTGGGGGGCGTGCTGGCGAGCGTGGCGGCAGGCAGGGCTTCCGGCGGAGGCGCCTCGGCGTACGCCTGCTCGCGCTCCACGCTCGGTTCCGGGAGCGCCTTCGCCACGGGCTCGACGCTCGGCTCGCCCACGATCCGGCCCTCGGCGAGGGCGCGGACCGCCCGCTCGAGCGCCGGCTGGGCGAAACCTTGGCGATCCGTCCAGGGCGCGGTCGCGCGCGCCACCAGGCGCTGCTGCGGCACGTTCACGCGCAGAAACTCGGCGCGATCGCGCGCCAGTCCCACGAGCACCACGTCGTCGGCGCCGACCTCGCGCCCGAGCTGGACTGCGTGCGAGACGAGCTGCGCGCGCGCGTCTGGTGCGCGCGCGTAGCGCAACAACAGGCGTGGATCGCTGCCGATCGCGCGATCGAACTGCGTGTCGACGACCAAGCTCACGGGCTCGTCGCCGAGCTGGACCACGTGCACGCGCGCGGGGCCCTTGCCGCACTCGACCTGCACGCGATAGTCGCCCGCGGCCGCGCGATCGATGTGGAACGGGGTGGTGCCCAGGTGGCGGCCGTTGAGGTACACGGAACAGCCGTTCTCGGGCGTGCTGAGCACGCTCAAGTTCCCGATCCGCATGCGCCTGAGTAGGTTGTCCGCCTCGGCCAGCACGCCGACCACGTTGGCGGGATGGGCCGCCTCGCTCGGCGCCAGATCGGGCACGAGCCGGCGGCAGCGCGTGGCCTGCTCGAGCGCGAGGTCGCGCTTTCCCGATTGCAGGCTGCTGCGCACGAGCGAGAGGCAGGCGTCGAGGATCTGGCGCGCGGTCGTGGTCTCTCGGTTGAGCGACTCGAGCGTGCGCTCAGCCCGCGAGATCACCTCGCGCACGCTCGCTTGCGCGGCGGCGGTGCGGCCGAAGGCGACATGCTCGATGGCCTCCCGCGCCGAGCGCGCCAGCACGTCGAGGTCGGTCTCGCTGGGCACCAGCGGCGGGCGCGAACGCGCCGTGAAGCGGTCGCGCGCGTCGTGCAGGGAGATCACGGACACCCGCTCTTCGGAGAGCTCCGCCTCGAGCAGCGCGGACGCCGTGATCTCCGAGCTCACCTCCGAGACGCCGAATGGGACCACCACGACATCGCCGAGCGGCTGTGCGAACGCCGATGCGGCGAACAGGAGCTGCAGGCATGCCAGCCACGGCAGCACCGAACGGCGGGCGAAGAGACGGTTGGCGAACGGCATGCGAAGGTGGGTATCGACCATGATCGCCGCACGTTGCGTGTGCGGGGCCGCGCGCCGGGGAGAGTCCGCGGCGCCGCGCCGGCGAACCTTGACCCGAGTTGGGCCGGGCGCCAACCGAGCGGCGGGTGAGCGAGCCGGCCCGCGATCTTCCAGGCAGCGCACGCCCTCACGGGAACGGCCACGCTGCTGCGGCCGCGCGCCACGGATCTTGCACCGGACCTGCGCGCACGGGCATGCGCATTGCAACATCTCATTTCGGGGGAGGCGCGCGCCACGCGCGGGTACAGCCCAGCATTCGAGCGCTGTGGCGCGCGATCCGAACCGACCCCGAAGCACCCCCGAACGCGCGAGCCAACGACGGCCGCGCGCGCCTGGGCGCGTGGCAGCGCAACAAGGAGAGGGACCATGCGTGTCCATCACCTCAACTGCATGAGCCTGTGCCCGCTCGGCGGACGCTTGATCGGCGGGAGCAAACGCTGGCTCGGCCGTGCCCGGCTCGTCTGCCACTGCTTGCTCCTCGAGACGGACCGCCGGGGCCTCGTCCTGGTCGACACGGGAATCGGATGCAACGACATCCGTTCACGCGGGCGTTTGAGCCCCGTGCTGCGGGCGCTCGAGCAGCCGAGCTTCGATGAAAAGGAGACTGCGGCTCGACAGATCGAGCGACTCGGCCTGCGCTGCGCGGACGTCCGCGCGATCGTGCTCACCCACCTGGACTTCGATCACGCAGGCGGGCTCGACGACTTTCCGGAGGCGCGCGTCCACGTGCTCGCGCGCGAGCTCGAGCGAGCCACGAGGCGACGCAGCTGGCTCGATCGCCAGCGCTTTCGCCCCGCGCAATGGCAGAGCGCGCGCTGGACGCCCTACCCCTCCGAGGGCGAGAGCTGGTTCGGCTTCGAGTCCGTGCGCGCGGCGGCCGGGCTCGGCGAAGAGATCCTGTTCATTCCGCTGCCCGGCTACACGTCGGGGCACGCCGGCGTGGCGGTCCGGACGCGGACGGGATGGCTGCTGCACTGCGGAGACGCGTATTTTTGCGCCGAACAGATGAACCCCGTGCGGCCGTACTGCACGCCGGGGCTCTGCGCATACGAACGGCTGATGGCGCAGGATCGGACCGCGCTGCGCCGCAACCAGGGGCGGCTGCGCGCGCTTGCGCGCGAGCGGTTCGGGAACGTGCAGCTCTTCTGCGCGCACGATCCGGTCGAGTTCGAGCGCCTGCGACGCAGCGCGGGCGCGCGCAGCGCGCGCCCTACCCCGAGCTACTTGCGCGTCGTCCCCCGCAGCAACTGAATGAGCGGCCGCGCATCTCGGCATGCGGCGCTGCTCATCGGCGGGGTGGCGCTTGCGGTGGGGATCCCGTCGGTGGCTCGAGCGCGGCATGAGAGTTCGAGGATCGAGAACTCTCCTAGAGCGCGCAAACGTTCGCGCACGTGGAGGAAGCCGAGTAGGCTCAGAGACCATGGCAACCTGGTCTGTTCGCCTGGCCTGGACGCTGCTCGCGGCACAGCTGCTTTGGACCACAGCCGCGGCTGCCGCGGAGCCGCTCGCGTGCGGCGTCGAGGGAACGAGCCGACCCGTGCAGGCGAGCGAGGTCTGCCGCGCGCTCGGGCGCGCGCTGGGACGGCCGATCGCGATCGTGGACGACGCGCGCAAGGTCGCCCGCGGCGACGCGCTGCAGGTCATCCAAGAGGACGTAGAGTGGATCGTCGTGTGGCTGGTCGACAGCCACGTGCGTAGCTGGACGCGCGTTTCGAAGATCGAAGCGGCGCCCGACCAACTGCGCTTCCTCGCGCGTGCCGCGCGCGCCTTGGCGGAGCTCTCGCCGCCGCCGCCGAAGCGTGCGTGCGTGCGCGTCGATCCAGATAGCCGCAGCGCACGCTCTCCGGATCTGATCTATCCCTGGGCCGAGCTCCGGCCTTGCCGGCGTCGTCTGGTCGAAGTGGTGGATCCGTGGTGGCTCCCGGGGAACGCCGCAGGCGCGCGCCGCAGACCCGCCTCATGAGGCAGATCGCCGCGCGCCAGCGCCGGAGCCGCTCCCGCACTCGTACGCGCTGAGCAAACCGCCCGCACGCGCCGCCATCGCGCGCGTTCTTACGCGTTCAGAGCGCGCCGCACGCGCCGTGAACCCGGGACGAGGTAAGTAGCTCGGCGCGTGTCTTGCACCCCGCTTCCTGCGTACGTCCGGGAGGCGGAATGGAAATCGTCGTGTTCGGACTCTCCGTGAGCTCGTCTTGGGGAAACGGGCACGCCACGCTTTGGCGCGGGTTGATCCACGCGCTCGCGCGCATGGGACATCGCGTGGTCTTCTTCGAATGGAACGCCCCCTACTACGCGCAACATCGCGACTGCTTCGGCCTGCCCAACGGCGAGCTGCGGCTCTATGGAAACTGGCCGGATGTGCGCGAAGACGCCGTGGCGGCGCTGCGGCGCGCGGACGTCGGCATGGTGACCTCTTACTGTCCGCACGGCCTCGAGGCGACCGAGCTAATACTCGAGAGTCGCGTCGCGAGTAAGGTGTTCTACGATCTCGACGCGCCGATCACGCTCGATCGGCTCGCGCGCGGCGAACGCGTCTCGTACCTCGGGGCGCGCGGCCTCGCCGACTTCGATCTGGTGCTGAGCTACACGGGCGGGCGTACGCTTTCGGAGCTCGCGCGCGTGCTGGGCGCGCGCCGCGTGGCGCCGCTCTACGGCAGCGTCGATCCCGATCTACACGCGCCGCGCGCGCCACGCGAGCGCTACCGCGCGGATCTCTCGTATCTCGGCACCTACGCCGAAGAGCGCCAGGCCGCGCTCGAGCGCCTGTTCTTGGCGCCCGCGGCGCGCTGCCCGGAGCGCCGCTTCGCGCTCGCCGGATCGCAATATCCGCAGGGCTTTCCGTGGCGCGACAACATCTATTTCCACTCGCACGTGCCCCCGGCCGAGCACGGCTCGTTCTACTGCTCCGCGCGCCTGAACCTGAACGTCACGCGCGCCCCGATGGCTGCCATGGGGTACTGCCCTTCGGGCCGTCTGTTCGAGGCGGCGGCGTGCGGTGCGGCGCTCATCACGGACGCCTGGGATGGCCTCGACGCATTCTACGAGCCCGGCCACGAAATCCTGCTGGCGCACGACACCGAGCAGGTGATCGAGGCGCTCTCGCTGGGTGATGCCGAGCTCAACGCGCTCGGAAGGCGCGCGCGCGAGCGCACCCTCGACCAGCACACCATGGTGCACCGCGCGCGTGAGCTCGTGGCCTACCTCGAGCACGCGCAGAGGCCGCGGCTCGGCGCGAGCAGCGCCATCCAAGCAACCGTCTACACGGAGAACGCGTGATGTGGGGCATCATCCCGGCCGCAGGCCTCGGCAGCCGCATTCAGCCGCTCGCCTTTTCGAAGGAGCTCTTGCCCGTCGGCAGCCGTCTGCTCGATGGGCACGAGCGGCCCAAGGCCGTGAGCGAGTACGTCGTCGAGCGGATGTTGATGGCGGGGGTGGATAAGGTCTGCTTCGTGATCGCGCCGGGCAAGTCGGACATCGTCCGCTATTACGAGTCTGGCATCGGAGAGGCGCAAGTCTGCTACGTCGTGCAGCCGCGCGCGGACGGCCTGTGCGACGCGATCTTTCGTGCGTTGCCGCTGGTGCGCGAAGACGAGCCGGTGCTGGTGGGTCTGCCCGACACGGTCTGGTTCCCGGAGCAGGGATACTGCGCGCTCGCGGGAGATCACCTGAGCTTTCTCTTGTTTCCGGTCGAGAAGCCGGAGCTGTTCGACGCGGTCGTGTGCGATGAAGACGGGTCGGTGCGCGAAATTCAGGTGAAGCAGCCGAACGCGAGCTCGTCGTGGATTTGGGGCGGCTTCCGTATCTCGGGACGGGTGCTGGGCGAGCTGTACCGCCTCTGGTGCGAGCGCGACAAGAGCGACCCCTACGTCGGCACGCTCGTCAACGAGTACATCGCGCGCGGCGGGCGCGTGACCGCGGTGCGCGCCGGCGATGCTTACTTTGACGTCGGTACGGTCGAAGGCTATCGGCGCGCGATGCGCCTGCTCGGCCCCGCCCGCGCGGATTCCGAGACCGCGCACGCGCCCGGCACTTGAGCGCTTACGACGGCTCCCGCAAGTCGTGACCACTCGCGGACGTGAACGTTGACGGCGACGACTTGGAGATAGCCCGCGAGCGTTGACGCGCGCCGCGATCAACGGCGGCACATCAACGCACGAGCGGCCACGTCGCCGTCGCCGTCCGGGGTGGGCAAGCCGCTCGCGCTGGGGATGGGGACAGAGGCGGCCGTAGGTCTCCGTGAATGCGCGCAGCGTGTCGGCCAGCTCGGACGAGAGCGCCGCGCGATGTACCCGCCAGGCCCAGTTGCCTTCGCCGACGCCGGGCGTGTTCATGCGCGCTTCGCTGCCCAGACCGAGCAGATCTTGCATGGGCGCGATGGCGATGTCCGCCACGGACGCGAACAGCGCGCGCACCATCGACCAATGGACCGAGAGCGTCAGCTCGCCGCGAGGACCCGCGAGATAGCGCAGCGCGGCCTGGCGCTCGCGCTGCGCCTCCGCCGGCGTGCGCGGCCCGCGCTCGTCGCCGGGATCCTCGAACCAACCCACGCTGGTGTCGTTGTCGTGCGTGCCCGTATAGGCGACGCACCTGCGCACGTAATGATGGGGCAGGAACTCGTTATCGCGCGGGTCGCCCGAGAAGCCGAACTGCAAGACGCGCATGCCTGGCAGCTCGAGCTCCCTGCGCAGCGCGCGCACTTCGGGCGTGACCAGGCCGAGATCTTCGGCGATGAACGGCAGCGCGCCGAGCTCGCGGCGCGCGCATTCGAACAGCTCGCGACCTGGCCCTCGGAGCCAGCGGCCGCGCACCGCGGTCTCTTCTTCGGCTGGGATCTCCCAGTAGCGCACGAAGCCGATGAAGTGATCGAGCCGGATCACGTCGAAGTGCGCGAGCAGCGTGCGAAGGCGCTCGATCCAAAAGCGATAGCCGTGGCGCTCTAGCACCTTCCAGCGGTAGAGCGGCGTGCCCCAGCGCTGGCCGGTCTGACTGAAGTAGTCGGGCGGAACGCCGGAGACCACGGTCGGCTCGCCGCGCGCATCGAGGCGGAAGAAGCGCTGATTGCCCCATACATCCGCGCTGTCGTGCGCGACGAAGATCGGCGCGTCGCCGATCAACCCCACGCCGCGCTCGGCCGCGTAGGTGCGCAGCGCGCGCCACTGCCGGTCGAAGAGGAATTGTTCGAATTCGAAGAAAGCGACTTCCACGGCGAGCGCCGCGCGTGCTTCGGCGACGGCCTCGACTTCGTGGCGCGCCAGCGGGGGCTCCCAGCTGGTCCACGCGCCGGCGCCGCGCGCGCGCTTGAGCGCCATGAACAGGGCGTAGTCGGGGAGCCACGCGCGCGCGCGTTGACGAAACTCCGCGAACGGTTCGCGCTCGTGCTGGCCTTGCGCGCGAAAGCGCGCGAACGCACGGCGCAACGCGTCCGCGCGCAGCTCGCTCGCAGCCGCGTAGTCCGCGTGCTGCGGGCTCAGCTCTCGCTCGATCTCGCCCGCGTGGAGCAGGCCCTCCTCGACCAGCTCGTGCAGGCTGATGAGCAGCGCGTTGCCCGCGAACGCGGAGACTCCGCTATAGGGCGAAAAGCCGGGCCCGACGGGGTTCACGGGCAGCATCTGCCACCAGCGCTGTCCCGCCCTTTCCAGAAAGTCGACGAACGCGCGCGCCTCCGGGCCGAGATCGCCATTGCCGTGTGGGCCCGGGAGACTGGTGAGATGGAGCAGTACGCCGCTCGCGCGCTCGCGCAACGAAAAGCCCGGCGTGCCGCTCACGAGCTGACCCCCACGGTGGTGGTTGCCAAGATGATCGCGGCGTGAGAGCCGAGCCGTCCGTCGTCGGAGCCGGGGCCGCTCGCGAGCAGCACCCGCCGCTCCGCCGGCAAGTCCAGGGGCTCGAGCAGGACCGCGTCGGCACTGAAGTTGGCGAGCAGCACGCGCTCCTCCCCCTCGGCACGGCGCCGCACGCGCAGGAGCTCGACGCTCCTTTCGCTCGCCATTTGCTCGCGCGCGCTCGCGCGCGCTTCATCACTATTTCGCTCGTCCGCGCTCGCGCGCGTTTTATCACTATTTCGCTCGCGCACGCTCGCGCGCGCTTCGACCACATCGGCCTCGAGTTGATCGCGGGAGGCATCGCACAGCACCGCGTCGATGCGGCGCAGGGTCAAGAGCTCGCGATAGAGTTCGAGCACGCGAGCGTGGCTGCCCTCCGCGCGCTCCTCCCAGCAAAGGCGCGAGCGCTCGAAGGTCTCGCGCGCCTGCGGATCGGGGATTTGCGCGCGCAGCGCCGGGTCTGCGAAGGCCCGAAAAGCCTTGAACTCCTCGCGCCTCCCGGCCGTGACCAGGGCGCCGAGCGCGGGCTCATGATCGCTGAAAAACAAGAACGGACTGCTCGCGGCCCACTCCTGCCCCATGAACAAGAGCGGCGTCATCGGTAAGAACAGGAGCAGCATCGACGCCATACAGTAAGCCTCGAGGCTGACGTCGGCGCTCAGGCGCTCGCCGAGCGCGCGGTTGCCGATCTGGTCGTGGTTCTGGATGCAGTACACGAAGTGCGAAGCCAGCAGCGCGTCTGCGGGCTTGCCTCGCGGCTTGCCCATAGCGGCCTGCCCCTCGAACAACCAGCCGCGCTCGATCGCGCGGGCGATCCCTGCGACTCCCGGTTCGTACGACGCGTAATAGCCGTCGCGCTCGCCCGTCAGCGTGACGCGCAGCTGATGGTGAAAGTCGTCGGCCCAGACCGCATCGAGCCCGAAGTCCTCGACCAGCGCAGGATCATTGCGCTCGTCTTCGGCGATCAGCAGCTTGCGGGGCGAGAGCTTGCGCGCCATTTCGACGAGCTCGCGCACGATGTGCTTGGGCGAAGGATCCACGATCGCGTGCACGGCGTCGAGTCGCAGCCCGTCGAAGCGGAACTCGTCGAGCCAATAGCGCGCGTTGTCGAGCGCGAGGGCGCGCATCGCGGGGTGCGCGTAGTTGGGGGCATCGCCCCAGGCGTTCTTCACGCCGGGCGTGAAGTAGTCCGGGTGGTAGACGGCGAAGTAATTCCCCGCGGGGCCGAAGTGGTTGTAGACCACGTCGAGCAGCACGCTCAACCCGAGCCCGTGCGCCTCGTCGATCAGCGCGCACAGCTCGCCGCGCGTGCCGTAAGGCGCAAACGGCGCAAACGGCGCGACGCCGTCGTATCCCCAGCCGCGTTCGCCCGCGAACGCCGCGAGCGGCATCAGCTCGATGGTGGTCACGCCGAGCCGAACGAGCTCGGGCAAGCGGGCGAGCGCGGCGCGGTACGTCCCCTCCTGCGTAAACGTGCCGACGTGCAGTTCGTAGAGCACTTGTTCGCACGCCGGCCGCGCCACGCTCGGGTGACGAAACGCGTACCGCGGCTCGACCACCATCGCCGGACCGTGCACGCCCTGAGGCAAGGAGCGCGCGTAAGGGTCGGGATACGCCCGCCCGTCGAGCACGAATTCGTACAAAGTGCCGTGGCGCGCGCCCGGAACGGTCAGCTCGAACAAGCCTCCCCCGCGCGCTTCGAGCGGGTGGGTCACGCGCTCCTCGCCGCCCGGGCCGTACAGCCGCACGGCGCAGGTGCGCGCGGCCGTCCAGGCGGCGAAGCGCGTCTGCTCACCGATCACGCGCGCCCCGAGCTGGGCGCCGAAGCGCGCCTGTGCCGATGGCGCGGGCGAGGCTTGCTGCGCATGGCTCCTCATGATGATCGATCTTCCCCCTCTCGAAACAGGAGCGCCACCGGAAGCTCCGCGAACAGCTCCGCCAAACGCAGGCTCGTGCGTACGCTCAACACGGCGCCGGTGAAGGCGTCGCGATAGTTGCCGGCGTACGGAACGCGCACGCGCTCGTCTTTCCAAGCGGCGCCCAGCGGGAAGCCGGGCTGCCCCTTGGTCAGCCCGTACGTGAGCCGCGGCACGCAACAGATCAGGCGTTGGCCTTGGTAGCCGCGGGTGAACGCCACCGCGTGTTCATTGGCCGCGAGGCCCTCGTAGTCGCCGCACAAGAAGAGCGCGCGCCGCGCCCGGCGCTCGCTGAGCGCGACGTGGGTGAGAAACAGCTTGAGGACGCCGTCCGCGTAATGCTCGAGCAGCTCGCGGCATAGCGCGCGCCGGTCGAGCGCCGGGTCCGTCAAGCGCGCGCGCAGCTTGGCGAGTATGCGGCGACCTCGATCGAAGTCGACCGGGCGACGGTTGTCTGGGTCGACGAGGCTCTGGTTCCAGAGCTCGCTCCCCTGGTAAGTGTCAGGGACGCCAGGCGAACACAGCTTAAGTAAGGTCTGCGCGAAGCTGTTGGTCGCGGCGTACGGTTCGATCGAAGCGCAGAAGCTGCGCAGCTCCTCGAGAAACGAGGCGTTCTGCAAGAGCCGCCCCGGGAAATTCCGCACCGCCTCGTCGTAGGCCGCGTCCGGGTTGGTCCAAGAGGTCTCCTGCTTCGCCTCCTTGCTGGCTTTGAGCAGATAGGCGCCGAGCCGCTCGGCCAGCTCCTCACGCCCGCTCTCGCCGTCCCAACCGTAAGGAACGGCGCCCACGAGCGATTGAAACAACAAGTACACCATGCCCGCGCTGGGCGCGGTCTTCTGCTCCACGTTCTGCGCGCGCGCGGCGACTTCGACGCGCAGCGGTTCGGCCAGCTCACGCCAGCGGCGGGCGGCGCGTGTCCACGGCTCGGGCAGCTCCGAGATCACGGCGATCCGTGCAGCCGTGTCCTCGCCGCGCTTCGTGTCGTGGGTCGAGCTGGTGGTCATGGCGCGCGGCCACGTGCGCGCGCGCTCGGCGTTCTGGCGATGAAACTCTTCGACGCTGGTGCCGAAGCGCGACGGCATACCGCCCACCTCGTTCAAGCACACGAGCCGCAGATAGCGGTAGAAAGCGGTGTCTTCGACCGCCTTCGCCATCACGGGCCCGGTCAGCTGCTGGAAGCGCAGCGTGAAGAAAGCGTGCTCCCGCCGCTCCTCCTCGTTCGCCTCGCTGCGCAAGAGCAAGAGATCTTCCAAGAAGGCGAACAGGGTCGGGCTGATCGAAGGCGCGCGCCGGCGCGCCAGCGCGATCGCGCTGCGGATGCGCTGCTCGTCGCTCTCCGAGCGCGCCTCCGGCCCCCGTAGATAGGTGCGGTAGACCGGGAACGCGGCGATGGTCTCGAGCAGCGCACGGGCCAAGCCGCCGCGCGTGAAGTCGCTCCACTTGCGGTTGCGGCTGGCGATGCGCTCGAGCGCCCGCGCCAGCATGTTGAGCTCGCTCGCGAAGCTGTAGCGCAGCACGTGCTGCTTGCTCTCGTAGACGTGCTCCTCGAACGAACGCCTGTCTCCCGTGAACCGCACATAGAGCTCGCTGAGCGCGCGCTCCGCCCGCGGCTGGACCCAGAGCCCGCGCAGCGCAGTCGCGAACTCGTAGCCCGTGGTGCCGTCGACCGGCCAGCTCGGCGGCAGCTGCTCGCCCGGTTCGAGGATCTTCTCGACCAAGAGCGGCAGCGGGCGCGCGAGATCGTCCGGGCCCGGCGGCTCGGTCCCGGGCGGCACGCGCGTCGGAAAGCGGCGCTGCAGCGCCTCGAAGTACGCGAAGGGATCGTAGAGCCCGTCCGTGTGATCGAGGCGCAGCGCGTTCACGCGGCGCTCGTCGATCAGCCGGAACACGAGCGCGTGCGCGTGCTCGAACAGCGAGGGCAGCTCCATGCGCACCGCCGCCAGATCGTTCACGTCGAAGAAGCGCCGGTAATTGATCTCTTCGAAGGCCACGCGCCACGAGGCCAGCCGATAGCTCTGGCTGCGCAGCAGACGGTCGAGCGCGTCGTAGCTCGAAGCCATCCCGGGCGTGCCGTTCAGCTCGGCCAACGTCGCCTCGATCGCGCCGCCGAGCTCCGGTGTGCCTTCGACCAGGCGCGCGAAGCGTTGCTTCGCGATCTCGTTTTCGCGCGCGCGCTCCTTGCGCTCGTGCGCGCCGGTGGCATCGCGCTCGGGCAGGTGGCGCAGCGCCGAGAGGATGCTCTCGAGCTCGAGGCGCGCCGCGCTCCCCTCTTCGAGACCGCTC
>CAZYWR010000744.1:0-16326 GCA_964651185.1 uncultured Polyangiales bacterium | reverse complement strand
CCACGGGGCGCTCGCGGCCAACATGACCTTCGTGTCGAGCGTGTTCGCCCGAGCCATACGGGCGAGACGGATGTCATCGAGCAACGCCGCGCGTTCAGATGCCGCCGCCCCGAGCGCCCCGAGCGCGTCCGCGGTCTTGGCGGCGCGCCCCAGATCGCCGCGCGCCAGCGCGCTGCGCGCGTCGGCCGCAGAAGGCCTAGCGGAAGCGAGCAGAGCGGCGCAGCCCGCGGCGAGCGCGATCCCGCCCGCCGTCGGCCACCATGTGCTGAGCGCGTCGCGCGCGCCGCGCGCGCGCAGCCAGCCGAGCGAAGCCAGCGCGGCGAGCAGCGCCGCCCCCAGTCCGAGACACAGCGCCGCGCCTCCTCGTCCGTACTCTGCGAACCAGGGGTGCTGGACGCGATACGAGAGAACGGCCGCCAGCGATGCGAGCGCGCCAAGCGCGCCCACGGCCGCCGCCGCCCAAGTGCGTCGCACCCACGCCGTGCGCACAGCGCCAAAGACTGCGAGCGGCTCGCCGGCGAGCGCGACGTGTCCTTGCCCGAGAGCGCTCTGAAAAGCGACCTCCCGGACATCGACGGCAAAGCGCTGGAGGCGCACCTCGACGACGCGGTCTTCGGTCGAGAGCGCCGGCTTCAGCTCCGCCGGCAACGCTTGGATCTGCTCGGCGCTCAAGAGCTCGTCGCGTTCGAGCCGATGAGGTGCGCCGTCGCGCGAGAAGTCCGCTTCGTCGAGCGCGGCCGGATGCCAGGTGAGCGCCAGCGCGCGTGGACTCGCGCGCACTTCGCGGCGCTCCTCGCGCGCCACCTCGAGCCACGTATGAACGCGCCGTTCGTACGCGCTGCACGCCGCGCAAGCTCGCGCGCTCGCTCCTTGGCATGCGGGACACACGCAGAGCTGGCGCGTCGCACGCGGCAGCTCCTCGAGATTGACCTGCCACGCATCGAAGGCCGGCGAGATCAGCGGTTCGACGTCCGCGCTGCGCGACGCGGGCGCGGGCACGCTGCGCCGCTGGATCGTGCGCCGCTCGATACGACAGAGCACTCGTTCGAAGTGGACGGTGCGCTTCGTAAGCGAGCAGACAGACTCGCGGAAGGACGGCTCCGAGAGCAGGAGCGGTCGCAGGGTCTGGTAGGCGCGACGAATCGACTCCGTCTCGCGCTGGTCGGCGTGATCGGTTTGCATCCCCACGCGATCCTAGGCCCGAGCCGCGCCGACCGTAAGGACGATCGGCAGACCGCGTACAAAGTTGGTGCGCGCACGTAGCGAGCGCGCGGCGGGCAGATCACATCCGGCCAGACACCCCCACGGGCGTTCGCGTGCGCGTGTCCCCCTGCGAGGCGGGCACTTTCGTCTGTTGGCCGAGACCCACAGCGCGTGCTTCGCGCCAACAGGGGCTCGCGCCATCTTGCGACCGGCCGGTAAGCCCGCGCGCGAAAGCCGCGTAGTTCGCGGCAGAAGGCGCGCACCACGCGCCTGGCACACGCCCTGCTCTGTCGGGCCCGCAGCGAAGAACGCCGCGCTTAGGAGGACGGTATGCAGGGAAGAATCTTCATGTGGGGGTCTGCGCTGGTCGGCATCACGGCTGGTCTCGGCGCTTGTTACGGCACGATGGACGGCGCAGGGGAGGCAGATCTCGCCACGCAGAGCTTCGACCTGGTGTCGAGTAAGCGCGACTGGCTGAAGAACTACGACGGCCATTGCAGCGCTTGTTTTCAGGCCTTTTCGCTGTGCGAGAAGGGCGTGGCGGCGGAGCCACAACAAGCCGACGTGTGTCAGGTCGCGCTCGAAGCGTGCGTGCGTGGTGGCCTGGCCAATCAAGACGGCGGCGTCGATGACGCAGGGGTCGACGACGATGCCGACGTGAACTTCGACGACGATGCGGACGTCGATGACGATGCGGACGTCGATGACGATGCGAACGCCGACGACGGCCTGAACGACGACGCGGGCGCCGAGGTCGACGACGCTGGTGCGGTCGACCTCGGCGGTCAAGACGCCGGAAGCGCGAAGACCGGCCGGCGCCGCTCACACGATGTCGATGCGTCCAACGACACGGGCGACCTCGGCGCCGTGGACGCGGGCATCGTGGACGTAGATGCGGGCGACGTCGTGAACGTCGGCAACGATGCGAACAAGCAGAAGCTCGTAGACGACGTGAACGCCTGCCTCGATCAGACGCGCATCTGCGTCGACCAGAACACCGACGACGCCGCGCCTTGCGTGCAGGCGATCGAGACCTGCGTGGAGGCCGCACTCGAGGGTGTGTTCGAAGCCATCTGCGCCGAGCAGCTGCAAACGCTCGACGCGCACAAGACGTCCAAGAACGAGAAGCAGCGGGTCCAGTCGCTCTGCGACCAGGACCTCGGCCTGTGAGCGCGCTCGACCCGTGAACTGCGGGTCGCCAGCTTGTTAATGCGCGATGAGGCCGCCGAACCAGGCGGCCGCGCCCGCTCCGGCGAGCAACACCAGCGCGATCACCACGTACTTGAGCGCGCCGCCGGCCGGCGCGGCCGGTTTGACGGCGGCCGCGGCAGTCCGCGCGGTGACTTGACGCGGGCGACCCGGGAGCTCGACGGGTTCCGCGCCGGCTTTGTCGTCCGCGTCGATCTCGGTCGCCAAGAGCTTGCCGAGGTCGGCAGCTTCTGCGGCGGCCATGCGGTTGTTGCCCGTCTCGTCTTCGAGCAGCGCGGCGAGCTCGCGCGGGTCGCTCTTGCCGGGCGCGCTCTTGCCGCCGGTCGCGCCCTTGCCGCCCGTCTCTTTGGCGTCGAGCGTGGCCCGGTCGAAGAAGTTCGTCGCTTCGTCGATCTCGTCTTCGGCGTACCAGGTGCTCGGGTCTTCGCCGTGCGCTGCGAACGAGCCGGCGTCGAGCGGGCGCGCGCCGGCGTGCGGTGCGCTCACGGTTGGCTTCGGCTGCTCGGGGATCACCTCCGCCACGCCCGACGGGTTGAGCGGATCGCTCATGTCGTCGAGCGAGGTGAAGGCCAAGAGCTCGTCCTGGATGAGCTGGTCGATGATGGCGCTATCGCGCTTGCGCTTCTCGGTCTCGCGCGCGGCCACCACGCTCTGCATGAGCCGCGCGATGTCGTAGGAGGTGACCTTGAGCCGGTGTCGGAAGAGGTAGTCTGCGATCGCGTCGCCGAGCTCCTGGGCGGTCTGAAAGCGCTCGTCGCGCCCGCGCGCCATGGTGCGCTGCAAGAGCTGGTCGAGCTCGTCATCGACCTGCTCGTGCAGAGGCCGCAAGCTGGGCACGTCCGCGCGCTGCACCTTCTTGACCGTCTCGTAGTCCGATTCACCCAGGAACAGGCGGCGCCCGGCCAAAGCCTCCCACATCAAGATGCCGACCGCGAACACATCGGTGCGCGCGTCGACCTCCTGCCCGTGTGCGGCCTCCGGCGACAGATAGCTGAACTTCCCTTTGACCACCCCCGGATCGGTCTTTTCCAGCTGCGTGGTGGCTTTGGCCAGTCCGAAGTCGGTGACCTTCACCTCGCCGCCGCGCGTCATCAGGATGTTGGGCGGCGAGATGTCGCGGTGCACGATGTTGAGCGGCGTGCCCGCCTCGTCGGTCAGGTTGTGGGCGTGGCTGAGGCCCTTGCAGATCTCCATGCCGATGTAGAGCACCTCTTTGACGCTCGGCTTCTTGCCCTGCTTCTTCAGCGTCTCGAGCACCGTCTTCAGGTTCGCCCCGTCGACGAACTCCATGACGATGAAGTAGGTATTGTCCGCGGCGCCGATGTCGAAGACGGTGACGATATTGGCGTGATTGAGGCGCGCCCCGAGCCGCGCCTCATCGAGAAACATGCGGATGAAGCTCTTGTTCTGCGCGAGATGCGGCAGCACGCGCTTGATCGCGACCTGCTTCTTGAAGCCCTGCACACTGAGCGCTTCCCCGCGGAAAACCTCAGCCATGCCGCCGGCTTCGAGCCGGTCGATCACCCGATAGCGTTGCTCAGCCATCTGCTCGTGCGATCCGCACCGGACCGCGCTCCCAATTGTCCGTGTTGCGACCTAGTCACGTCAACCTCACGCGCGCCTGGCTCGGGTGTCCACATCATTTTGCGGGCGCGGGCGCGAGCCTCGACGTGCCCGCCTCGTGCGCAAAAGGCGACCCGTTTGGGCCCCGCACGGGGATAGCAGCAGGGCAAAGCCTGCGCAAAAGCGTGGCCCCTCGCCGCGCCTGCGCCTCGTGCTCGCGCCTGCGCCTGTACGACGGAGCGATCGCGATCGGGCACGGCTGGCGTACGTGTAGGGCGCGCGCTGGGTTCGCACGCCCGAGCCCCGCGTAGCGATCACCATCGGGCATGGGCTGAGGCGCGCGAACGGTCTCGCCCGCGCTCGTTCGAGTACGCGCGCTGCACGCGTCGTTGACACCGGCCCTCGCTGGCGCAGACTCGTGCGGTGGCTCCGTTGCTGATCGCCCCATCCATTCTCTCCGCGGATTTTGCCCGGCTCGGTGAAGAGGTGTCAGAGCTCGAGCGGGCCGGCGCCGACTGGGCTCACGTCGACGTCATGGATGGGCGTTTCGTCCCCAACATGACGATCGGCCCCCTGGTGGTGAAGGCGCTGCGCGGCGCGACCAAGCTGCCGCTCGACGTCCATCTCATGATCGTCGAGCCGGAGCGCTACGTCGAAGAATTCGCCAAGGCTGGGGCCGACGTGATCACGGTGCACGCCGAGGCCTGCACGCACCTGCACCGGGTGCTGCAGCAGATCCGCGCGCTCGGCAAGAAAGCCGGCGTCTCCCTCAATCCGCACACGCCCGAGGAGGTGCTCGCCTACGTGCTCGACCTCACCGACCTGGTGCTGGTGATGAGCGTGAACCCCGGCTTCGGCGGCCAGGAGTTCATCCCGGCCGCGCTGCGCAAGCTGCGGCGGCTGCGCAGCATGATCGACGCCACGGGGCGCGCCATCCACCTCGAGGTCGACGGCGGCATCAAGCCGGGCACCGCCCGACAAGCGATCGCGGCCGGCGCCGACGTGCTGGTCGCGGGCAGCGCCGTGTTCGGAGCGAAGGACTACGGCGAGGCCATCCGCGCGCTGCGTGCGGAGGCCCCGTGAGTGGGGCGCTCACCGCCGTACTGCACGATAGCGCTGTGCACGGCCGCCGGCTGCGCCTGAGCAGGCTCCTGGTCGTGGACGGCCCCGATCGCGGCAAGGAGCTCTCGATCGAGCGCGAGCGCGCCACGGTCGGGCGCAGCTTGATCTGCGATCTCGTGCTGGCCGATCAGGCGGTGAGCGGCACGCATTTCGAGATCCAGGTCCTCGAGAGCGGCTTCATCTTGCGCGATCTCGAGTCGACCAACGGCACGTACTGCGGCGATGTGCAAGTGCGCGAGGCTTGGATCAAGCATGGCCAGACCATCCGCGCCGGCCAGACGCTGCTGCGCTTCGAGCCGCTCGACGCGACGGTCGAGATCGACGCTTCGGCGCGCAACTCCTTCCATGAGCTGGTCGGCGGCAGCGTGCGCATGCGCGAGATCTTCGCCTTGCTCGAGCGCGTGGGGCCGACCGACTTGACCGTGCTCGTGCGCGGCGAGACCGGCACGGGCAAAGAGCTGGTGGCGCGCGCGCTTCATCGCGCGAGCAAGCGCTCCGCGCAGTCGCTCGTGGTGCAAGACTGCAGCGCGATCGCCAAGGACTTGGTCGAGAGCACGCTGTTCGGCCACGAGAAGGGCTCGTTTACCGGCGCCGTCGACCGCAAGATCGGCTGCTTCGAGCAGGCCGACCGCGGCACCATCTTCCTCGACGAGGTGGGCGAGCTCGATTTGACGCTCCAGCCGAAGCTCTTGCGCGTGCTCGAGACGCGCACCATCAAACGCGTGGGCGGCTCGAAGGAGATCCCGATCGACGTGCGCGTCGTCGCGGCCACCAACCGCGACCTGCGCAAGATGGTGGGTCAAGGCGCGTTCCGCGAAGACCTTTACTACCGGCTCGGTGTGGTCACGGTCGAGCTCCCGGCGCTGCGCGAGCGGCCGGAGGACATTCCTGCGCTGGTCGAGTCCTTCCTCGAGCAGGTCGCGGCGCGGCGCTTCCCCGGCGAAGGCAAGCGCTTCGAGGTCGCGCCCGACGCGATGGCGCGGCTCCAGGCCTATCCGTGGCCCGGCAACGTGCGCGAGCTGCGCAACACGGTCGAGCGCGGCGCCTCGCTCGCCGAGGGCCTCAGGCTCGAGATCCCCGACCTCTTGCCCACCGTCACGCGCATGGGCGTCGAGGTCGTGGGTGCCAATCCTGCCGCGACGCACTTCGTGGACGAAGGCTTGCCGTTCAAAGAGGCCAAGCAGCGCGTGATCGACCACTTCGAGGCGGCCTACCTGCGCGCGCTGCTCGACCGCCACAGCGGCAACGTGACGCGCAGCGCCCAGGCCGCCGGCCTCACCCGCTATCACTTGCGCGAGCTCGCCAAACGCTACGGCATCCGCGGCACGGTCGATTAGGGACACGCCCAGCATTCTCGGCGCGAACGGACGCGTCCCGGGATGCGCGAGGCCTACAACCGAACCACCTGAACTCTGAACCCCGATGGGCGGTAAGAGACAGATGAGCTCATGACTATTGGCTGCTGCGTCGAAACGCCATGTGATCGTCGCGCACAACGCCGACGCGCTGCCAGTGTGCTCGGTCTTTTGTGAGTTCCTCCCCGAGTGCGGTATCTGGACGTACGATGACCCACTTCGGATGTAAGTCGTCGATTTGAACAAGAGCGGCGGAGGCGTCGTGTGGGTTCATGAGCTGAATGCGATTGCTAAAATGTTCGTTCCAAGCGGTAGAGATGAAGTCGAGATCCCAGTCGATCATGACCAAGTCGCCGGGTCCCAGCTCTGCTTCGCGCGCCGCGGCGACCTCCTGGGGGATCGTGAAGCTGACGAGCTGTACGGTGGCGCGTTGCTCGGGCGACATTCTCCACAGCTCGAGCGCGCGTGCGGGCGTAACGTTCCATGCAGGCCGGGACCAAAGCAGAGTCAGGAAGGAAGTAAATAGTAGCGCAGCAGTCGTTCCCTCTCCCCAATTGCCGCTCCGCTCCCGAGCTAGCAGCCATGCAAACAACACAAAGACCCCGAGCACGACATTCAGGTTGAAGCGAGCCCAAGACCAGTTCGGTGAAACGGCCACCATGCCGACCGTCATGAGCGCCCACCAGCTGACATTCACGAGTTCAGGCGCCGGCTTGCGCCCCCGGTGGACAGCTTGCAACCAGCGCAGCAGCAAGAGCGCGCATGCTATCAGCGCTCCTGGCAACACGATGAAAGGCAGCCCATTCCCATATCCGTTGGTTTTCGTGTCTGGCCATTCGTGTTCTGGGATCGGAGGCGATAAGAGGTCTTCTATCAATCTCCGAAAATTGTGGTCTGCAGGTCCGGGCGCCGGTCCAGTCCAATGAATCCCAAGCGTCGCTGATTCGACGACGAGCGGATACATCGGGTTCTTGAACAGCAGGTAATTGCGCAAGAAAGTAAGCCCACCAAACAGCGCGACGACGATGAACGCGATCGCTAGACTCAGCGCAGTGCTGACTGGCGCGTGTCGACCATAGCGAAGCAGCACTCGTGCGCCGAAAACGCCAAGAACGATTGCGGACATCGCAAGTCCGCTGCTCTTCGCATTACAGAGCAGTCCAATACAAAGTGTCGCCATCACGGCGTCGCGTGCTCGTAGCTCAGGTCGCGTGGAGAAATATGCCGCAGCCAGAAAAGCGACAGCAACCTGAACATCGATGTAAGTGCTGCGAAGCTGCAGCGAAAGCGCCGGGAGCAGGAGATACGTGCAAGCGAGTCCGGAGCGCAGCGTAGGCTTGAGTCCGTATCGGGTAAACAACGCGTCGAGGCCAGGCAGCGCGATAGCCGCACACACGCTCGGTGCTAGTTCGAGCAGTCGCCGATCCCAAAGCAGCGCGGGAAACAAATTAAAATATTCGCTTCCACGTGCGTAGTCATTGATTAACGAATGCCAGGGCGGCAACGAACTTACGCGCGCGAAGCCGTGGTTTTGGATCGAGAAGCCAACAATCGAGTCGTGGTACCACAGGCCGTCCCAGCCGCAGACCGGCGCGAGATACGATAGCCAAGCGGTCCAGAGGATGACCCCGAGTGTCCCGACGAGCCCAGCAGCGACCACGCTGTGCTCGCGCAGCGCAAGCGCAACAGCATCGAATGGCATGCGCACGATGCGAGCCGTGGCGCGCGCGAGAAAGAGATGCGGGCTCGGGACGCGCCACAGAGCCGTGAGCAAAGCGAACGCCGCGAGCGCGAATGTGGTCCGCGCGAGCGCGAGAAGGGTCAAGTGATGGGACCAGCCGAGCACGTGAATCGGCACGGCGATGCCGAGCAGGAAGAAGATCCCTGTCGCGAAGGCTTGTTCGTTGCGAGCTTCGCCATAAAGGCGCGCTCCGAGCGCGATCGCCGACAGCACTAAGGTCGCGCAGACAATGATGAGGAGCTGAGGTCCTGCAACCACGATAGCGAGATACTACGGCGCCTGATATGGACAACTGCGCGCCGGTTCAGCGGACCCCTACGCGCATCATTCCTTCGGCGCCACGTAACCCTCCGGCGTCGCGGAGCCCTCGCCGAAGAAGAACTTCTCGCACTCGGTGAGCCAGATTTTTTGCGCCTTGGGATCGTTGAAGTCGAGCCGAAGCTCGTTCACGAGCATGGTCGAGTGGTCGATCCACTGCTTCCAACCCTCCCTCGATACCTGCTCGAAGACCCGCTGCCCGAGCTCGCCCTTGATCGGTGGCTTATCCAGCCCTTCGGCCTCGCGGCCGAGCTTCACGCACTGCACCATCCGCGCCATGTGCTGAGGATGGGTAGCGAGCGCGCCGCGGTCAAGCGCTCCGGGGTCGCACGTGCGCTCACAAGCTTCCTGTGCGCCGCGTGCTGCGGTCACCAGCGTGGCGCTGAAAACTGGCCAGCTTGCGCTCGTCTGCTAAGCCCGAATGGGCTCACGGGCCGGTGAAGATAGGATGACGCTGCGAGCACCACGCGCTTTGCGCACCAAGAACGTGCGCGTGATCGCCTCGACGCAGCCATCGCCGACGCGCTTGCCCCGGCGGTTCTTCGGCCTGGGCGTCGTGTGGGCCGTGCGCGGTGTCGTGCTCGCGCTGCTCGCCGCCGCGCTGTATTACGGCTGGCGCGAGTTCTGGTTCCTCACCGATGACGCGCACATCACGTTTCGCTACATCGATCATCACCAGCGCGGCTGGGGTTACGTCTGGAATCCGCCTCCCTTTCGACCGGTCGAGGGCTACTCGAACTTCCTGTGGATGGTGCTCCTCGAGGGGATTTGGGTCGCGACCGGCGTCGATCCGCCGGGCAGCGCCAACGTCGTGTCCCTCGTGTTGTCGTACGGATCGCTCGCGCTCGGGTTCGCGGCGACGTGGCGGCTCGCGTGGTCGGAACGCGATCAGCGCTGGCGCTTTGGGTACGCGGCATCCGTCGTCGCCCTAGCGGTGACCAACCGGACCTTTCTGACCTGGACGAGCTCAGGTCTGGAGACGGCGCTATTCTCGTTTTGCGTGATGGCGTGGGTGTTCGCGGCGCTCGAGGTCAATCGTTCGCCGGACCTGCGCTGGACGAGCGCGCTGTCTGCAGCGGCGGCTTGCAGCGCGCTGACGCGGCCTGACGGGGTTCTGCTGTTCCTGACGTCGATGGGGATCATCGCCTTCAACGCGCTGCGCACGCGCGATCCCCGCACCGCTGGGCTCGGCGCCCTGCCGCTCTTGATGGTGCCGGCCCATCTCGCGTGGCGCCGCAGCGTCTACGACGAGTGGCTGCCCAACACTTACTTTGCCAAGCACGTGAGCATTTGGCCGGACGCGGGCGCCCGCTACGCCGCGAGCTTCGTGCTCGAGCACGCGATCTGGGCGTGGGCGCTGATCGCGCTGATCGCGCTGGGCACGCTGCTCTGGCGGGCGGAGCGGGACGGTGTCGCGCCGCATTCCGTGGCGCCGAGCGTCATTCCGGCGCTCGTCGCGCTGACCCTGCTCGCTCATGCGGCCTATTTCATCGTGATCGTGGGTGGCGATCACTTCGAGTACCGGATCTTCGCGCATGCGATCTTGCCGCTCGGCCTGGCGTTGGTCGCGCTGCTTCGGTATCTGCGCTTGCGGCCTTGGGCGATCTTTGCGTCCACCTTCGCGGTCATCGCGCTGGGGCAGCCGATCGCTTGGGTCCACTACGCGCGCACCCGGGAGCTCAAGACGCGGCCGCAGACGTACAAGATGTACGTGCCCGTGGCAGACGTCTTCCCGAAGGGCCTCTTGCGGAAGTACGCAGCGTCTTTCGATGAGCTACAGGCGTGGATGATGCCGCGGCACGTCGGGACCCGGCATCAGGAGCACAAGATCTTCTTCGAGTTCATGGTAACCCAATATCCCGATCGCGCCGCGGGCGGCAATGTCCTCTGGAAGGAGCAGCGCGGCGTCTACGTGATTCAGACGGTCGGCGTGCCGGGCTGGACCATGCCCGAGATCGCGATCTTGGATCAGCACGGGCTCAACGACTGGGTGATCGCGCGCAACGAGATGAGCTACCAACCGATGGGCATGAGGCTGATGGCGCACGAGCGCATTCCACCGCCCGGCTACATCGAGTGCTTCGATCCAAACGTTTCGATCCAAAACCGCGCGGTCACGGTACGCCCGCGCCCGCTGCCGGATGCCCGCATCATCGACTGCGAAACTCGTTTCCGCGCGCTGATGCCGCGCTGATCTAGGGCTCAGGTTTCGGCGCTGCCGAGGCGCCGACCCGCTTGAACAAACCCCAGTTGAAGTCGCCGGCGATCTTCACGAAGCGCTGCGGCGCGGCTTCCATCAAGTCTTGCTCGATGGAGCGCGGAAAGAAGCTGATCACGTGGTCGATGCGCGCGGCGTCGAGGCGCTCCTCCCAGCGCGTGAGATCCTTCCGCGTCGAGAAATCGCCGAAGGGACCGAATTGCGCGATGCCTCCGTCCTTGGTCGCCGGTACGTAGGTAATCTCGTTTTGCAGCCTGCGGCCGAAGAACGGGTAGAAGAACCAGGCGGGTGCGTCTTGGTGTTCGCCGCCGGTGATCGCGATGCGGTGCGCCGTCCGCGGATCGTCGAGCGGATCGACGCCGTCGGCCCAGTAACGCAGGAACGGGTGGAGCGCGAAGCTCTGATGAAACGCGGCCGAGCGCGTCTCATCGCGCCGTAGCTGCAGCACGGAACAGGCGACCGCAAACAGGAGCGCGCTCGCGCCCAGCCCGCTGCGCGGATCGCGGCGGATCGCCCACCCGGCGAGGGTGGCGAACGCGGTGATCACGATGGCGATGATCACGGCTTCGCGGGGTTCCCAAACGCCCCAGCCCCAACGCAGCGCCAGCATGCACGATGCGAGCGCGGCCAGCCATAGGGCGCGCCGATAAGCCTGCGCGAGAGCGAACCGGGGCCGCGTCCAGGCGAGGCTGAGTGGAATGGCGAGCAGCAGAAAGAGCAGGAGGAAGCGCGCGGACGAGTCGGGCCACTTCAAGCGCACCGTGGTCATCGCCACGCTGAAGAAGGACCCGAGCGCCGTCAACGTCGTGAGCGAGAGCAGCAGACCTTGGAGTGGCCGTCTCCGAATGAGAACGAGCGCACCGAAAGGAGCGGCGAGGATCGGAAGCAACGCGAGGGCGCCGAACGCCTCCGTATAGCGGCCGGTGCTGAGCGGATAGAAGACGCGCAGCAGAACGCCCTTTTCTTGCTCCCAGACGTAAGGCTCGAATTTCGGTACCTCCTGATGCCAACGTAGCGCCGCGTCTGCGACCCCGAGCTTGATTCCCAAGACTTCAACGGGCAGCGGACTTAGCGGGTAGCCGCTCTCGCGCCAGGCCAGAACCATCCAAGGCACGACGGGCAGCGCGGCCGCCCCCAGGGAGAGTGCCAACCAGGTTGCCTTGTTGCGCCAGGTTGTTTCGCGCGAAAAGACGAACTTTGCCAGGAGGACGAGCGAGACCACGGCGCCCGCGGGCGCGCCAGTCAGCTTGGTGCCGGCGGCCGTGCCGATCGACATCGCCGAAAGCAGCAGCGCTGGCCCTGTCGATCGGCGTAAGCCGTAGGTGGCGAGCGCGATGCCGAGCAGCAGGGCAAAGTTGAGTGCGATCTCGACGTAGCCCGAGTTCAGCTCGAGCAGGATCGTAGAAACGAACATGGATGCGCCCGCCGCAGAAGCCGCGAACGGCTCGCGTATTCCGAGCGCGCGCGCGAGCGCCCAAGCTGCCAGGCCGAGGCCGAGCCAGCCCGCGCTGCCGGGCAGGTTGGCGAGCAGATCGGAGCGGAACGGAAGCATCGCCCAAGCCATGAGCAGCTCGCTGCCGCCGAAGAAATGCCGGTACATGCTGAACGGGCCGGGGCCGGGATCGAACGTGAAGTTGCCGCTCTGGACCCAGATGATCGCGCGCGTCCCGTGGTAGGTGAGCGTGTCCCAGGCGAGCGGGGGGATGATCAATCCGCGCAATACGAACAGCGCCGCCAAGCCCAGAAAGAGCCCGTTGGCGAGGCTGTAGCGGCCGTGGATCAGGAGCCTCCAGGCCGCGCGCGCGGCCCTGGTCTCGCGCCTCACGGTAGAGCGCCAAGGCGGCAGGCTCGGATGGCCGCGGACCGCGATCGCAGCGAGCGCGCCGCAGCACACGATCGCAGCCCAAAGCTGGAAAATCCCGAGCGCGCGCAGGAGGTGAAATCCGGCGGTCGCGAGCCACGTGCCGAGGCCGAAGATCGTCGCCCAGCGCAACGGAAGCCCGGCACGGGGGAGGAGCCAGCGCACGGCCGACAAGCAAAAGAGCAGCGCGCAAGCGACGAGGAAAAGGGCTGCGAGCGCGCGCCCGACGACCTCGAGGCTGATCCAGAAGCCGGCCGCGCGCGCCGCGGCGAACGCACTGGACGCGCCGGTGAGCTCGTCGAGCAGCGCGAGCCCCGCCTCGAGCGCCTTGCCTACGCTAGCGAGCATGAGCGGGCGTAGCGCGCGCGTGTTGTTGGCTCCGAACGAGAAACGGCAGCTCCATCATTTCGCGCTCGCAGGGGAGGTGTCATGCGCACGAGCTACCGCGATGAGGCTTTGGCCGATCGGAGGGCGCACGATCGCACGTTCGAGCGCGTGCCCGAGGGGAAAGATCGTTCCGTCGAACAGCTTGACGGCGCGCGCGTCGAACGCGCGCCGCTTGAGCAGACAGAAGTTCAACCACCATGCGAAGTAGCCGATGCAATTGAAGTAATCGAGGCGAAGCAAAGAAAAGCCGGCCGCTTCGAGCAGGCGCTTGAGCTCGGGCCGCATGTAGCGGCGGTGGTGGCCGAAGTCACGGTCGATGGGTGCGTAGATTTCCTGGCGCGCGGGCACGAACAGGCACAGATATCCCTGGCGAGCGGCGAGCAAACGCTGGTATTTCGCCAATTCCTCGCGGTCATCTTGGATGTGCTCGAGCACGTTGATGCTGACGATGGCGTCGAGGGGACCTCCGCCCTGGAATGCGTCGATGGTGCCTTCGATGAGCTCGAGGTCCGGCAAGCGCTGCCGGAAGGCGCGCGCGAGGTGGGGGGCCGGCTCGATCGCGGTCAGGGACCGCACCGCTCCGAGCTTGCGAAGGTCTTGCGAGATGTGGCCGACGCCCGCGCCCACCTCGAGCACGCGGCCTCGCAAAAACGGCGAGAACTCGTCGAGCAGCGCCGCACGATAATTGTGCGCGAGCTCGAGCGCGGCGAACTCGAAGTTCTCGTTGCCGGCGAAGTCGTCTGGAAGTGCGTCGCTCATGCTCATCGGTTCACGTTGTACTTGACGATGCACCACAGCGCGCGGAATCCGTCGCGCCAGCCGATCTTTTTGCCCTCTTCGTACGTGCGCCCGTAGTACGAGATCGGCACTTCGAAGATACGGATCGGCAGGCGGCTGATCTTCGCGGTGACTTCGGGCTCGAAGCCGAACCTGTTCTCTTCGAGCTCGACGCGCTGGATGATCTCGCGCCGGAAGACCTTGTAACAGGTCTCCATGTCGGTGAGGTTGAGGTCGGTCATCATGTTCGACAGCATCGTCAGGAAGCGATTGCCGAGCGAGTGCCAGTAGTAGAGAACGCGATGCGCGCCGGCGCCGATGAAGCGCGACCCGTACACCACGTCGGCTTTGCCGGAGAGGATAGGCGCCAAGAGCACGTGATACTCCTCCGGGTCGTATTCGAGATCCGCGTCCTGGATGAGCACGATCTCGCTGCTCGCGTGGGCGATGCCGGTGCGCAAGGCGGCGCCTTTCCCGAGGTTGACCGGGTGCCGGTGCAATCGTACGCGCGGCTCGCGCGCGGCGATCGTCGAGAGCAGCTCTGCGCTTCCGTCGGTCGAGCAATCGTCGACCACGATCAGCTCTTCGACCGGGCGCTGTTGCAGCACGACCGAGATCACCTTCTCGACGCTGCAGACCTCGTTGAAAACGGGCATCACCACCGAGACACAGGGTGCGATCTCTTCGTTGGTAGCGAAAGCATGAGAACGACGGGCGAGTTGGGACATGTTCGCGGTGGTGAGCATAGTGGCAAGCGCGTCACGGGCTAGAGAGGAGGGTCGGCGATCATGATGGCTGCTTGCGCTCTGACCCGCGGGTGTGGGCGAGCACGAAGTCCAGATCCGGCGTGGTCTCGGCGAGCACGTAGATTTGATAGGAAAAGAGGCCGCGGTTCAGGCGGATCAACGCCAAGTTTGCGGCCACGGCGGCACGACCGAGCCAGCCGGTGCCGAGCACCTTGGGAAAGGGGGCCGGGACCCCGCGCACTTCCTGGAGTCGGAACCCGGTGTCCTCGAGCAAGCGCTGCAGGCTGCGAAAGGTGAACAGCCGCGTATGTGTTCGGTCGAGGATGCCGCTCTTTCCGTAGTTGAACTCTCCGAGCGCCAGCATCAGCCGCTGCACGACGAAGGCGATGTTGGGCGTGGTGAGGATGAGCTTACGTGGCTTGTAGTCGAATTGGTGGCGGAGCTCCTCCAAGAAAGCCTCGGGCGACTGCAGGTGCTCGATGACATCGAGCAGCAACAGGTAATCTGCCGTGAGCTCGAACGCGAGCGCAGCGTTGAGATCCTGGACGTGTACCTGAATCTCCTTGGGACTCCCCGGAGGGGCCGCGAATTGATCGACGACGGTGACGCGGCAACCTTTGCGCACGAGCTCGCCGGCGACACCGGCGGGGCCTGATCCAATATCCAACACGCTCGCGCCGGGCGGGACCGCCTCGATTGCATACGTGTGGCTGCTCGCATAGCCGAGCTTCAGATCGTAGTGACTGTTGTCTGCGGGCGCGGTGTCGAAGCGCCGCTGGTACAAGAGCCCGACGCGGTGGAGCGCGTTCTGCGCGGTCGCGACCATCACGTCCTTGGCGTATTTCATGCCGTTGACGCGGCAGATCTCGTCGCCGTAGTACGTCGGGATGGGGAGCTCCTGAATGCGGAGCTGGGCATTCAGGAACTGGATGATGATCTCCGTGTCGAAATGGAAGTCGTTCGAGTTCAGCCGGAACGGCAGCGACTTCAGCGCCCGCACGGAGTAGAGGCGATAGCCGCTGTGGAACTCCGAAAGCTGCGAGCCCAAGAGTGCGTTCTGCGCCGTGGTCAGGATCCTGTTCCCGACGAACTTGTACAAGGGCATGCCGCCCTTGAGCGCATCGAAGCGGGTCATCATGCGGCTCCCGAACACGGCGTCTGCTTCCCCTCGCAAGAGCGGCTCGATCAACCTGGGCAGCTCTTCGGGAGCGTATTGCCCGTCGCCGTGCACCATGGCGACGAAGTCGAAGTCGTGGGCGATGGCGAACGCGTAGCCGACCTTTTGGTTGCCGCCGTAGCCTTGGTTGAAGGCGTTGCGCAAGACCGTGAGCGGCACCTCGGGATGTGCCGCCCGATATTCGCACCCGATCTCGAAGGTGCGGTCCACGGAGGCGTCGTCGACCACGAGCACGTGGCAGTCGAGCGTCTCGAAGATGTGCGCCGGGATGCGCTCGAGCACGGAGCGCAACGTAGTCTCGGCGTGATAGGCGATCACGAACACCAGGAGGCGCGGCTTGCGGCCTCGCCATGGAAGGGGTCTTCTCTCCACGTCGGAGTCGCGCGGCTGCCGTGATCCCGCTTCGTCTGCGTCGATGACACGCATGGAAGTGACGAGTTCTGGCATGGAGTCACCTCGGCAAATGGCGGGCAAGCATGCGCGCCCTGTGGATCTATCCTTCTCAACCGGCGCGACCGCACGTCCTCGTCCGGGCAGCCCGCGACGTCGCTCAGCTCAAGTTGCGGTCCGCGTTGGCCGAGCTGGGGCTCTGGAGCAGCGGCGCGCGCGCTTGGACGAGGCCGCCGATGCTGGAGATCACGATGTGGCA
>CAZYWR010000743.1:0-8377 GCA_964651185.1 uncultured Polyangiales bacterium | reverse complement strand
GCGCTGATGACGATGCTGCTGCTGCGCCTCAGGCCGGCGTGGCTCGCGCTCCCGTTTGCGCTCATCGGCTACGGCGCCGCCGGCTTCGTGGCGCAAGGCCTCGGCAGCGCGCTCGCCCCCGCCATGGCAGGCGCCGCGGCGATCGCGTTGGGTGGACTCGGCTACGCGCTCGGCCGCATCTGAATCCGGGCCAGCCGCGCATCACGCCCCCGTCGCTGCCATGCACGCCGGGATTACGCGCTCGGTCGCATCTGAATCCAGCCAGCCGCGCGCGCCGTGGGGACGCTCACATGTGGCTGGCGAAGAACTTCCACATCAGCTCGGCCGCGTCTTCGTACTGCGTGCCGCCACCGAAGCCAGTCATGTCGCCGTCGGCTGCGTACTCGACTGGCGCGGTGAGCCAACCGCCCGGGCCCGAGCTCGGCGCGCCCGCCCAACCGTGATCCATGCCCGGCATGGTGCATAGGCCAACGTCACGGTTTTCGGGACAGCCCTTGTTCCACACGCAGGAGCCGCCCTTGACGCTCTCCATGTCGGCGTCACTGCTGCAGCCGTTGCGCTCGACCCAGTAACCGTAAGCCTCTTTGCCGCATTGGTAAGGAATGAGACCGTCCGAGTCGCCGTGAATGACCAACATGGGGATCGGATCTCCCGGACAGTCGCCGGAGTAAGTTCCGCCCGAGTGTGCGGCCGCCGCGCGCGCGAAGTCGCGGCCCTTGCAGCCGACGTTGTTGGCGAAGTAGCCGCCCATCGAGAAGCCGCCGACGAACACCTTACTCTTGTCGATCGGCTGCTTCTTGTCGGCTGCCTCGATGATAGCCTTCACGAAGCCGAGATCGTCCTGATCGGACGGAGCGGCCACGAAGGCGCCGACGTTGCAAACGCCGTCGCCGACGTTCCAGGGCGAGATGTCGCCGCCGTCCGGAAACGCCACCACGAAGCGCTCGCGCTCGGCGATCGCTTTCCACGTCGTCATGTCTTCCATGATCTTGCCGCTCATCGCGAAGCCGTGATGCACCGAGACCAGGGGGGCGGGCGCCGTTTGTCCGCTTAGGCTGTTCGGAATGTAGAGCAAGAAGGTGCGCGGCATGGTACCGACGGTCACACTTTCTTGGGACGCGGCGCCGACCGGTCCACCCGCGCTCGACGGTTGCTCGGCATCGGGCGCACGGCCGGACGTGGATGCATCCTTGGCGTCGCTGCTTCCGCTGTCTTTCGCAGGAGCGATGGCCGCATCGACTTCCTTGGCTGAAGCCGCGTCTTTCGTCATCCGCGGCCCTGCGTCGTGGCCGGCCGTGCTCGCGTCGACGGGATCGCCGTCGTCGTTGCTGTCGTCGTCAGCGCTGTCGTCCGAGCTGCTCGGGGATTGTGCTCGCTGGTTGGGTGATTCGCCGCTCCCACAGGCAGCGCCCGCCGATGCCACCACGAACGCCACGACGAGTTCAAACCACCGCATCCGCTCCTCCGGCGCGCCAGCCTATTGCCTCCGGGCCTTGGGGGGCTCCTGCTGTTGTTGGCCATCGTGACCAAGTTGTTGACACGCGGGCCCGCGCTTCCTCGGACTGCGCGGCCGTCCCAGCGCCTAGCCTGCAAATGTGCACCTCGCCGCGGTCATCACGCGGTCATGGCCTGCTCACGAACTCATCCTCTGAGCTCGTCGATTCGCGCGGCTGGAGTGCGGAGCAGTTCGAGCTTGGTGCGGCTCCAGCCCCTCAAACACTCGGACAGAAGCGTCAGCCCGGCAATGCATCTCCTCATCGAGGGCTGTATCGTGTGCGTCGCGGGCGCTCATCGGAGAAGCGAATCGATTGTCTGCTCCAGTGCGCGCGCATGTGCGGAGGTCGCGGTATCGAGCTGCTCCCTATCGAGCAATTCGCGAAGAGTCCATCTCAGTCCTATTAGAATTCGGTGCCGGTTGAGCCTCCAGCGACTATGTCCTCGATCCTCGATGACCAATCGTCGCGCTTCTGTCGCCTGAGCGTCTGAGCGAGATCACGTGCATCCGCGTACGGGTCCTTCACCATATTGATCCTCGTGTGTATCTACTGCTGCGAGCTCTACGCGATGTGGTCGCGAAGTGACGCGTGAATGAAAGATCAGGGCTACGATATATCGAGAATCCATTGACCAATGGACGCCCACCGGACGTATCCTCCGAGCTGAACCGTTCATGCCGGCTCGGACAATATTTGCTTGGTCAAGCCAATCGTGGTCAGCGTCCATAAAGCACTATCGTTTCAGTTGCCTGGTGTGCCGCGCCTGCACTTTAGCTTTTAGCGTAAGCGGGAAGAGGGGCAGGTGACTGATGAGCGGGCGAGCGCTCCCGTACAGCATCTGCTTCGTACGCTTACTCCTCTGCTTCCAGAACAAGGATACATTCGGCGTAACATCAAGGCGGCGTCCACCGCCTCAGTGTAGCTATTCCATGGCGATCAATGAATCGATATTCGTAATTGCCGGACTCCGCAAAGCCGAGTGGCTGTATCATCGCGCAATCATTCCGATCGATCGTGATCGATTTCCCGGAGTGTGTATCTACTGCTGCGAGCTCTACGTGAGGTGGTTGCGAAGTGTCGCGTGAGTGGAAGATCAGGACCACGACATATCGAGAATTCGTCGACCAATGGACGTCTTCGCCAATCGTCGAGGACTGAAACGGCCACGTGAATCCCGAGCTACTCGCGCGAAAGAACGCGGGGCCAAATCTCGCTTCTCCGTCGTACGTAAGAAGCAGACTTTTTGTGGAATCTGGTGAATTTACCGAAATGTCGACCATGCTCATCTCACTAAGGGGAAGGTTGCGAGCACTTCTTGTCGGGCGACGTCTGCCTTGTTGAGTATCTGGATCTGTCGTCCGTCGCCTGCCCCACCGGGAAACGCTTGGGGTCCTGCCGAGCCGCTTTGAATTTGAGTCCCAGGGGCGAGTCTGATTTTAGAAACGTGGCTAGCATCGTTCCAGGCAGGATGAACTGCAAGTTGCTCGCGGACATATTTGCGGTTCGGAGGCGGTTCTAACGTGACCCACGCGCCAGTCGCTCGGCCGGCCCCGTGAGCACGATAGACAATGAGCCCCTCTGGGCCGACGACACTTGATTGAAGCGTTTCACCCGGTTTCCAGGGATTGTTCTCGTTGGGCGACGGAAGCATTCGTCCATTGCGGTCTTCACAAGAAAGACCCAGTGGATCGCGGAGACACGCGGTGTCGGCAACGTACCCGTACATCTGAGTTCCGCCGCGGAGTCCAATCGGGTCCTGACTTGCATACTGTCCCGCCTTCGGGTCGTAGTACCTAAACCGATTGTAATACAGCCCGGTCTCGGCATCCTCATATTGGCCCGGCCGTCATCGAATCTGCTGATCGAGCTCACGGGCAGCGTTGCGAGCTTCTGCCAGTAGAGCATCGGGATCCGTACCTTTCACCTGAACGCGAGGTCCCCGCTCATGGATCGCGATGACTTCGTACACACCGGCAGACATCTCTTTGACGTCGAAGATCCAGGAAGGAAGTTCTGGGTAGTGAACCGGCATTAGAGCACCTCTCGGACGACTCCTTGTTCGAGGAGTTCCTGCAGCGTGGAACTTGTACGGTACTGCGTGCCAAAGCCGAGTTGACCGAAGGCTGGCGCGACGGCTCCTGCTTCTACATCCAACGGCTTGAGAACCTCAAACGTGCGTAGGGGCTGGCCGGCTGTTTCGGCAGGAAGCGCTCGCGCGCGACCTGGCGTGCCAACGGGCGAGAAGAAGCGGGAGTACGGGCTTCCGCCGTAGCGGTCGATCTTCTGTCCAGGGGACAGCGAAACACGCCTTGTCGGGCCGAGAAAGCCGTTGTTGGCGGGCCAATACGGAACGATGGCTGTCGACTTTGACCGATCGCACGAGAGGCCGAGCGGGTCTACCCACAAAAGCGGATCCGACACGTAGCCGAGTGGCCGCATCCCACCTAGCAGCCCAATCGGATCCTGACTCGCGTACTGCCCCGCCTCCGCGTCGTAATACCGAAACCGATTGTAGTACAGCCCCGTCTCGGCGTCCTCATATTGGCCCGGCCACCGAAACGGGCAAGCCCAGCGTTCACCGATCAGGTCGCGGAGCTCGCCGTATACGCTCGGGGTTGCGCTCCAGGTGCGCTCGCCGCTGGCATCGACCATGAGCACGGGTGTGCCGAGGTGATCGCAGAGGATGGCTTGCTGCTCGTCGCCGCAGAGCCGCGCCATGGGGGCGAAGCTCTCGGGTTCGAAGATCCAGGTGATGGGGGATTGTTTGGAGCCGCGTTGTGGGGGGCCTTGGGCGAGGAGGGCTTCGAGTTCGGCGTCTCGCTTTTTGGCTTCGGCGTCGTCGGTGACGAAGGGGATGCCGCCGGCTTCGCCGAGCGGGAGGAGAGCGCCTTCGACCCACTCGTGCAGAGGCACGTTGCCGTCCCAGACCCAGCGCGTGGTTTGACCGCGGTACGTCTTGGACATGCGGCGGCCGAACGGGTCGTAGGTGAAGCGGACGGAGCTGCCGTCCGGACGCACGACCTTGGCGAGCATGCCGGCGCCGTTCCATTCGTAGTACCAGGAGCGACCTTCGGGCTCGCGTTTCTCGATCAGGTTTCCTTCGGGATCGTAGCGGTAGTGCGTATCGCCGCGCGGAGTGGATGAGACCAGCAGCTGGCCGGCCGGTCCGTACTTGCGATCAGCTCGGTGCTCGGTGCGAAACAGGTTGCCGACGGCATCGGGCATGCGTAGCTCCCGCGCGCCGTCTGGATAGGCAGCCCAAGCCAAATTGCCCAGCGCGTCATGGTGGTACTCGGTCGCGCCCAGATGGCCGTCGATCATCATGCGTAGGCGGTCATCGACGTCCCAGCGATATCCGTGTGCAAGTAAGATGGCGTCGCCCGCGCGTACGACCTGCTCGAGAGGTCTGCCGAGCTTGTCGCGTCGCCAACGGCTCTCGATGCCGCCAGGCAACGTGCGCTGGAGCTCGAGGCCGAGCTTGTCCCGCGTGAAGCGCGCCGCGAAGCCGCTGCTGGCTTCGCTCACGGCGAGCACGTCGCCCATCTTGTCGCGTTCGATCGTCTGGTCGGCGCCGAGCGAGGAGCGTACGCGCACGCGCATCCCGAGCGGGTCGAACTCGCTCTCGATCGCGTGGCCGTCCTGCACCTCGCGGACGATGCGGCCAAGCGCGTCGCGCTCGAACTGGACGCGATGCGCGTCGTTGCGCGCTTCCATCAACGCCCCGTCGGCTTGGTATCGATAGCTCTCGCTGCTTCCGTCCGAGTGCTCGACCTTGGCGACGCGTCCGGCTGGGTCGTACTCGTAGCGGCTGAATCGTTCGCCGGGCCGCTCTACGCGTGTGATCCGGCCGGCCTGGTCGCGTTCATACTTGCGCATCAGACCGTCGAAGCCGCGCTCCTCGTCTACTTTGCCAGTCGGTCCGAGCACGAAACGATAGACGCGTCCGTGTTCGTTGATGACCTCGGTTAGCTGCTCCTCGGTGTCGTAGCTGAAGCGTACGGTCGTGCCCGCCTCGCTGCGCGACGCGAGGCGATTCATGCCCTGATACGTGAAGCGCACGTCGTGGAGCCGATCCCGTGCATGCACGAGGTTGCCCTCGGCGTCGTAGCGCAACGTGCGCACGTTGCCGTCCGGCTCGTGCACGCGCCGCACGCGACCGAGGATGTCGAGCTCGCGCCGCTGCGCGTTGCCGTTTGCATCCATGCCGACGATCATCCGGCCGAGCAGGTCGTATTGGAAGCGCGTCACGGCCGCGCCGCTGGCCATCGCGTCCACGTTGCTGGCGCGGTCGTAGCCAAAGGTCGTGCGGCCTCCGGCCGGATTCACGATGCCCACGAGCCAGCGATCGCGGTACTCGTAGTGGGTCGTGCGCTCCAGCGGATCCCTGCGTTCGAGGACGCGCCCGCGATCATCGCGCTTCCAAGCCCACACGCCGCCCATCGCGTCGATTGCTCGCACCGGCAGGTCGTGAGCGTCGTACTGGAGCGTGACCGTCGCGCCGTCTGGGCTGGTCGACTTCGTCAGGTTGCCGCGCTCGTCGTATTCGTTCTCCGTGCGCTGGCCGAGCTCATCGACCTCGGCGACGATTCGGTAGCCCACGTCGTACTCGGTCGTGCGCACGTTGCCGTACGCGTCGATGACGCGCTTCACCATCGCGCCGTCGTGCTCGTACTGCGTCTTGAAGCCGAGTGAGTTCGTGACCGTCGTGATGTTGCGCGCGACATCGTACGTCAGCTTGTGGTCGTAAATGCCGCCGTCGCCCCAGGTGCGCAGGCAGCGCGCCGCTTCGTCGCGGCTGTCCCACTCGAAATAGAAGGACAAGCCGTTCCGGTTCGTTTCCTGCGCCAACAGGTGTCGCTTGTAGACGAACTTCTGCGCCGCCCCGCGTGCATCGTGCACTTCCGTCAGATTGCCGCGTGCGTCATAGCCATACTTCGCGAACACCACGCGCTTTTCCGCGTCGCTCGGGTGCGGGCCTTCGATTTGCGTGACCCGACTTTCTTCCGCGTCGTAGACGAAGTCCCAGTCGCGACCCGAAGAATCTTGGATCTGCGCAAGCCGGCCTCGGTGGTCGTAGCGAAAGCGCAGAATGAACCCGTTCCGGTCTTCGAGCGCCAGCAGCGGTTTGTCGTCGCGGCCGCATACGCATCCGAAATGGTAAGTCAGGCCGCTCGCTGCCTCGCGCATGCGATAACCGTGCGCGGTGCGAAATAACGTGAGCCGCTCGCGCGCATCGAAGTGAGAAGCGTCCGGCTCGAGGGCTGGAAAGAGCGCGATTCGCCCGTCGCCGAGCCGGACCCCGAGAACTTCCCTGTCTTCTGCGAGCGCCATGTCGAAGCTCGCGTGCCAACCATGCCCGAACGGTCCTTCATACGTCGAGGTGCTGAACCAAACCCGTTCGAGCTTGTAGGGAATTGGGCCCAATAGCGCCAGATCGACAAAGTCAGTAAACACTTTGCCCGTAGCGATGTCCACCGGATGGCCTGTGACCGTGCAGATCGCGCGGTGCACGAGGTTGCGGGCGATTCCGTCTTTGCTACATCCCAAGCGCTCCAAGACATGGTCCGCTCGTTCTTTCAGATAGCGGCTTGCGCCTTGGAGCTTGCGGTCGATTTTCTTCGCGAGTTTGGTCTTTGCGAGCGCCTTCTTGAGGTGGGCGCCCAGGAAGCTCATGGCCAGCTCGTCTTGCGTCGGGATCGAGATGGTCGGTGGGCCCCCGATCAGCACCAAGGGAGCCGAGGGGATCGGGATCACGATCGAAGTCGGCAAGAGCAGCGACTTCGGCGTGGTCGTCTTCGAGCGCCGAAACGGCGCGGGCATGCCGATGTCCTGACAAGTGAGGACAGGCAGCGCTGCATAGCCCAGGGGTTCGCCATCTGCGACCACGGTCGAGGAGCCCATGAATAGCTGGCCCTCGTTGCCCGGCGGCTTCGCAAACGGGCCGCCCATCGGAATGTGCGACGGCATCGCGACCGCGGCCGTACCGGCGTGTGCGCGCGGCAGGCCGTTGATCGATACGGTCGCGCCGATCTTGGGAACATAGTCGATCGGGTCGAATAGGATCCCGACGAACGGATGAGGCACGGGCGTCGGCACCGGGCCGGCAGGGGTCGGCAGGAGGACGATATGCGTGTCCGTCCCCAATACCTGATCGAAGTGCTTGGTCGCTGGGAACATGATCAGGCCGCGGCGACGCTGACAAGCTGAGTCCGCCAATCATGGCCCAGGATGGTCGCCATCTGCTGTTCGAGCGGACGTCGGTACGACGCGTACGCCTCGTGCCGCTTCGTCATTCTCAGCAGGTGATCGGCCAAGTAAGGGAGGGCTGAGCTTCCGCGCGTCTCCGCGTCCATGGCGACGCCCACCCGTAAGCCGCGCAGCGCGAGCTCCCAAGCGAGCCGCACTTGGTCGTGCTCGACGCAACAAACCGATGCGAGGCGGTACGCGTCGAGCTCGGCGCGCGCGTCGCCGAGCGTGTTCGCGGTCGCGGCGGCTTGCACGTAGACCTCGCCTGCTCGCTTGAACGCGCGCAGAGCCAACAAGCAGGCGCCTTGGCCGAAGCGTGCTTGCAAGCGAATGCGAAGGCCGAGCTGCACGGAGGCGGGCGCGTCCTGGGCTTCCTTTTCCTCGCGCTGCGCGCCGAGGCGCTCGGCCGCCGTGTAGGCCTTGAGCGCGTCGAGCGGTCGCGCGTGCATGTTGAATCCCGAGGCGATCATCATCTGCACCGCTGCGGCGCACTCCGGCCACCCGTCCGCGCCGGCGAGCGCGATCGCCGAAGTTGCGTGGCCGACGGCGGTATCGAGATCGCCCATTCCGATCGCCTTGCCGCACTGGAGCTGGAGAAGTCGAAATCGTCCGGGCGCGTCCGCGTCGCCCGCCGC
>CAZYWR010000742.1:0-6487 GCA_964651185.1 uncultured Polyangiales bacterium | reverse complement strand
GCCGAGTCCTCTATACCACCAACGCCGTCGAATCTCTCAACTCGCAGCTGCGCAAAGTCATCCGACACCGCGGTCCATTCCCCAACGACGACGCAGTCTTCAAGCTCTTCTATCTCGCCGTACAGAACGCGAAAGTCCACTAGAAGGCTCCAGTTCACTGGACAACTGCCCTCGCTCATCTAGATATCTACTTCGAAGGTCGAATCTCCACCTGAAAGCAAGTTACACGGTTTTTCTGACACCCTCCGGAACGTGGGGTTACCATCCTCTGCTCGTCTCGCTCGCAAACACGCAGGAACCGCTCTTCATCGTTAACCGAAGCGGCAACCGGCCTTCGCACGAAGGGGCTGCGCCGGTCTTCGACCTCGCGATCGAGCTCTGCAGGAGAGCTGGCTTCAAGGACATCTTGCTGCGCGGAGATACCGATTTCGCACTCACGAAGTCATTCGATCGTTGGTCGGAAGACGGCGTGCGATTCATCTTCGGGTACGACGCCAAGAAGAACCTGCTCGAAAAGGCCGAGAATCTCGACGATTCGGCCTATCGCGACCTGGTACGAAGAGCCGAAGAGGCGCTCGCGACCAAACCCCGAGCACGGCCGGCGAACGAGAAGGCGC
Source organism: uncultured Polyangiales bacterium (assembly GCA_964651185.1). Classification (GTDB taxonomy): domain Bacteria; phylum Myxococcota_A; class Polyangia; order Polyangiales; family DASUME01; genus DASUME01. The sequence goes on along the minus strand of CAZYWR010000742.1, from coordinate 5,870 downwards.
GAATCGTGAGGGAGCGCGAGTTCAACGTGCTCGTGCCCAAGGCCGAGGTCCTCACCGAGTTCACCTATCGACTGGGCAACTGCGAACGCGACTACCGTGTCGTCGCTCTGCGCAAGACCATCTCGAACGAGCAGGGCCAGCACGTGCTGTTCGAGGAGTACCGTTACTTCTTCTACATCACCAACGACGCCCGGCTCTCTCCCGATGAGGTCGTGCACGAGGCGCGCCAGCGCTGCAACCAAGAGAATCTCCACGAGCAGTTCAAGAACGGCGTGCGTGCCTTCCACGCGCCCGTCAACACCCTCTGCGCCAACTGGGCGTTCATGGTCATGGCTTCCCTAGCCTGGACACTCAAGGCCTGGGCCGCGCACCAGCTCCCCGTTTCGCCGCGGTGGAGAGCTGAGCATGAGAGCCAGTGCGCTCTGCCGTGCGAAAAAAGGAAGGATCGAACCAGACTGTCAGGTGCTTTGATCGGACGACATGGCGTTGTCGCTGGCTGCTTCGTCTTGCGGGCAGGTTGGCAGCTGGCAGTAGGCGTCGCCCTTGGCGGTGCCGCCGTTGCCGGTCGCGCACACCCAGCCGGGCGGGCAGTCGGGGTTGTTCTTGCAGCTGATCTGGCAGGTCTTGCCGTCGATGCAGATCAACTTGTAATCGTTGTTGCTGCGATCTCCGCAGACCGAGCCGTCATCGGTGCAGAGCGTGTTGACAGCGTCGAAGCCCTTTACGTCGGCGGTCTCGACGTGTGCGACCGGCTGGAAGCACTCGAACACGGCGCCCGCACCCGACGGGAGACCGTTTCCGCCCGCGAACTGGAACGAGATGCGTTGCGGGGCATTCGGGCAGTCCATCTGAACGCCCGCGCTGAAGTCGTCGTAGTACCAACCCTTCGCGTCCGCCTTGGCCCGCGCGGCGCTGCCGCTTCCCGTCACCTGCACTTGATTCATCTGGCAGGCGCGTCGCGTGACCGGCTTGCCGTTCTCGATCACCCTGCGGTTGACGGGCTCGCCGGTGAGTCCGTAGTCAGACGAGCACTTGCTGTCGTCGTTCTTGGGCAGGAGCTCGTAGACTTGGCAGTTTACGGTGCCGTTGTCCGTGCGCGTGAGCTTGCGCGGCAGACAGTTGCCCTTGAGCTTGGCGGCGATCTTTTCGATCAGCGTATTGAGCGCCGGTGAGAAATCGTTGTTGCAGATCGAATAGATGACGCCCTGATCGCCGAACGCCTTGGCTACGATCGAATGGCGCCGACCTGGATACGCCTTTTCGAGCGGCGTCGAGCCATCGAGCTGGCAAACCGGCTCGGGCAACTGGTCGTTGCCCTGTTGAGCGCGGAACTGCATGGCTGGCATCGCGAGCAGAGCGTCGATGTCTTTATCTTCGGATCCTGGTGGCACGCCGGTGATGGCGGCGAACAGGATGCGATCCGGATAGTCGGGCTTGAGCGACTGGAAGCCATTGATGTAGCGCTGTGGATCCCACAGGTATTTGCCGCCACTGTCAGGTTGCAGACCACAGCGCATGTTGAGCGGGCCGTAGTCGGTGTCCGCCTGCTTATCCAGCGAGAACATCACCTTGCCGTCGTCCGTGATACCGCAGTCATCCTCGTCGCCAACGACCATGATCGCCAAGATGGCTTCGGGGCGCAGGAAGCCGTCGTTGTATTGGTCGCCCTGGCCCTTCTTGCCGTTAAGAAACTTGTAGTAGTCGTTCGAGAGCTTGCTGCCGGCCGGCTTGCTGCTCGGGGCGAGCGCGCGCCAGGCCGATTCGAGGTGCTGCTCGAACGGGCAGCCGCGCGCACCGAGCGTGGCCACGCAGCGGAAGTTGAGTGCGAGCTGATCGGTGGTGGGGGTTCCGTTTTCGTAGTCTTGATACTTGGGCTGCGGGGGCAAATCGCACTCGGGGTCGGGCATGACCACCACATCGCCCATGTTCATGTAGCCATCGAACTCCGGGGTGCGCCCGCCTACGCTCTCGAACTGACCATTCACGGCGACGTCGGTGCTGTTTAGGAGCTTGCCCTCGTCGCCCTCGTCGGCACACGAGAGGATGCCCGGCAGCATCGCGTTCGACGGGAACGCGTCGATGCCGCCCATGTTCGACGACACCACGCCCAGGTGCAGCGTCTTGACCTTCGTGAAGAAGCGTTCCTGCTGCGTCACGTCGGCCGGGACCATGTCTTCCCTTTGGTAATACTTGTCGCCCGAGGTGAGCACGCCGACCAAGCGCGGCAGCTCCTCGGCGAGACGCCGCTGCTTCGGGGCCATCGAGCCCGAGTTGTCGATGACGAACAGCATGTCCACGTCGGCGATGCCCGTCTGGTCGACGCGCTCGCTGACGGCGGAGACGGTGCACGGACCGAGCGGGGCGAGCTCCTGGTTCGGACAGCCGAGCATCGAGAGCGCGGCGGCCGGCAGGAGCCAGCGCGCACGCGCGAACGCAACAGGAATTCGCTTGTCCATCTCGTCTCCTAGGCGATCGGGCCGATCGCGGGGTCGTCGAAGCGCGCGGGTCCGCGCGCGAGCAAAAGAACTCCGGGCCCCGCACGGCGGTTCGGCCTGGAACGCGGCGCTACCATAATGCCAGCGCGACGCGCAGATCAACGAAGGTCTGTGGTCGTGCGAAGCTTTCCAGCAAACCGCGTGCCCGGACGCACGGCCGAAGATCATGGTGCTTTTCTCGTGGACGGAGTACATGCCCGCCAACGATGTTGGCGATGGCCGCCAAGTGCGATGGCGGTTGGAGCGTGTGTTGAGTCGCCGGATTCCGAGAGGCGCGCGTTTTTGTGGCCGGCGCGGGGTCGCTTTGTCGAACATGGACAGGTGGCGCGTGTCCTGGTGGTCGACGACGAAGAGAACCTGCGGCTCGTGCTGCGTACCCTGCTCGGTCGTGCGGGGTACGACGTCCGCGTCGCGGCCAGCGCCGAGGCCGCGCTCGCCGACCTCGACGGCTTCGAGCCCGATTTCGTGTTGGCCGACGTGCGCATGGAGGGCATGAGCGGCATCGAGCTCACGCGCGCGCTCCACGCGCGCGGCTCGGCGGCGACCGTGATCGTCATGAGCGCCTACGGCTCGCTCGATCTGGCGCTCGAGGCCATGAAGGCCGGCGCGTACGACTACCTGGCCAAGCCCTTCAAGCACGACGAAGTGCTCTTGGTGCTGAAGAAGGCCGAGGAGCGCGAGGCGCTCCGGCGCGAAAACCGCGCGCTGCGCGAGAGCTTGCGCAAGGAGCACCGGTTCGAAGAGCTGACGGGCAAGAGCGAGGCGATGCAGCGCGTCTTCCGCACGCTCGAGAAGGTCGCCGGCTATCCCACCACGGTGCTCTTGCACGGCGCGAGCGGCACCGGCAAGGAGCTGGTCGCGCGCGCCATCCACCGGCTCAGCCCGCGTGCGGGCCGCGCCTTTGTGGCCGTGAACTGCGGGGCGATCCCCGAGGCGCTGATGGAGAGCGAGCTGTTCGGCCACCGCCGCGGGGCCTTCACGGATGCCACCAGCGACAAGCGCGGTCTGTTCGAGGAGGCGCACCAAGGCACGCTCTTTCTCGACGAAGTGGGAGAGCTGCCGCTGGCGTTGCAGGTGAAGCTGCTGCGCGTGCTGCAGGAGGGGACGGTGCGCCGCTTGGGCGAGACCAAGGACACGCGCGTCGACGTGCGCGTGATCGCCGCGACCGTGCGCGACCTGGGCAGCGAGGTCAAGGCCGGGCGCTTTCGCGAAGATCTGTATTATCGCCTGAACGTGCTGCAAATCTCGCTGCCGCCGCTGCGCGAGCGCGCGGGCGATCTGGCGCTCTTGATCGACCACTTCCTCGACAAGTACAACGCTCGCTTCGGCACGCGCGTGAAGGGCGTCGCCCCCGACGCGCTCAAGCGCATCATGCGCTACGCCTTCCCGGGCAACGTGCGCGAGCTCGAGAACATGATCGAGCGGGCGGTCGTCATGGCGGAGGGCGAGGCCATCACGCTCGACGATCTGTCGGAGCGGCTGCGCGAAGATCGCGACCCGGTGGCCGCGACCTTGGGCACGGGCGAGCTCTCGATCAAGCGCACCACGCGCGTGATCGAGGAGACCTTGATTCGACGCGCCCTCGAACAGACCCGCGGCAATCGCACGGCGGCGGCCCGTCTGCTCGAGATCAGCCACCGCGCCTTGCTCTATAAGATCAAGGACTACGGCATTTGACCGATACGGGTGCGCGAATCCGCGCGGCGACGTCCCTCAGGCATCCCGTGGCCCGAGCGTGAGCGCGCCCGTCAAATGCGCTTCACCCCTACAAGCGGGATAGCTCGCGGCGCGGACCCTGATAAAGTCGGTGGCCACGTGAACGGGAGCGGTCCGGATTCGGGGGAGCTGCGCGTCGTCGTCGTCGACGATGACGCCCTCGTGTTGGCCGTGACGCGCCGCGTGCTCATGCGCGCGGGCTACGCGGTGTCGGTGTTCGACGACGTCGAGCGGGCGCTGGCGGAGATCGCAGAGCGGCCGCCCTTCGCAGTGGTCGCGGATCTCCACATGCCGCAGATGAGCGGCGCGGAGCTCTTGCGGCGGGTGGCTGAGACAGCGCCCGGCGTCGTGCGCCTCCTCTATACGGGCGAGGGCGAGCCGAGCGAGATGGAGCGCGCGCTCGCGCCAGGGCTGGTGCACGCGGTGGTTCCGAAAGCCACGGGCACGCGCCTTCTTCCGGAGGCGCTCGAGCGCCTGCGACCCGCGATTGCGTGATCGGCTGCGCACGATCGGCAGAGGCACGGGGAGCCGCATTCACACGGCGCATCGCGCGCAGGCGCGCTTGGATCGCGTTCGCGCTGCCGTTGCTCGCGTCGGGTCAGGCCCACGCCGGCCCGTGGCGCGGGCTCGAGCAGCCCAGCTCCGAGCGCCCAGCGCAGGTCGCGCGCGGAGGCGGGCTCGAGCTGCGCGTCCACGTGGGGAGCGCGTTGACTCCGCCGCCGGGCGTGCAGACCGAGCGCGCGCTGCGGGGGTTCGCGGCGCGTCTGTGCGCGGATGGTGTGCCGATCGCCGCACCTGCGCGCATGTGCCTGCCGCTGGTGGTGCGCAACGTGCGTCCGCGCGATGCGCAATCGCTCGTGTATCGGATGCAGATGCGCGTGCCGGACGCGCTCGCCGAAGGCCGGTACGATCTCGACGTGCGTTTTCCGGGAGGCAGCGATCGCGCGGCGGGTGCGGTCTGGGTGGGTCCCCCGACAGCTTCGCCGGCAGAGCTCAGCGAGGCGCCTGACGCGAACCGCGTGCACGTGCGTGCGCCCAGCGATCGGCCAGCCCGCGCGCGTCTGCATCTCGGGGACGCGGGCATCGCCGTCGAGGGGGCCCGGGTCGAGTATTACCCGCGCTTTCGCGATGACGGCACGCTCGCACCGGGCAGCGTGGCGCTCGTCGACGTGCGCCCTGCCGCGAGCGCGCGCATCATGCGCGTCCCAGCGTCCGACCGGCGCGAGCCACACACGCTGCCGGGGCGGCGCGTCGAAGCGGGAGGTGCGCTCGACTTCACGCTGCCGGTCGCCGGTGCGCGCGTGTTCTGGTGGTTTTCGCCCGACCAGAGCACGGGAGGTGCGCACACGCGCACGCGCTTCCTCGCGCCGGGGCCCGCGTCAGTCGAGGCGCTCGCGATCGATGGGCACGGCCAAAGCGCGCGCTATCGCCTCGCCGTTCAGGTGCGACCGCGCGTGCCGGCCGGCTGCGCGCTCGCGCGCTCGGCCCCGGGCGCGTGGCAAGGTTTGCTCCTGGCGGTGGTTTCATGGAAACTGGCGGCCTGGAGAAGGGGCCGGTGGAGGCGTCGGAATAGCGCTCGCGGCCCCTCCGTTTCGAGAGGACCATGATCCGATCCCTTGTCCTTCGCTCGTGCGCCCGAGCGCGCGCTTCGAGTTCCGC
>CAZYWR010000741.1:0-5348 GCA_964651185.1 uncultured Polyangiales bacterium | reverse complement strand
TCGAACGGTCTGATCCCATTCGAGAACGGTTTTCTTTCGGAGATCCTCCAGCTGCACGGGTACAACACGTTCGCGATCGGGAAATGGCACCTTACTCCGAGCGAGCAATGCAGCGCGGCGGGACCGTACGATCGCTGGCCGCTCGGGCGCGGCTTCGAGCGTTTTTACGGATTTCTGGGCGGAGACACCAGCCAATACTACCCCGACCTCGTCTACGACAACCATCAGGTCGCGCCGCCAGCGACGCCCGAGCAAGGTTATCACCTCACCGAAGACCTGGTCGACCATGCCATCTCGTTCATTGCCGACGCCAAGCAGGTCGCACCCGACAAGCCGTTCTTCACCTACTTCTGCACGGGCGCGATGCATGCGCCCCATCAGGTGCCGCGCGTCTGGGCCGACAAGTACAAGGGGATGTTCGACGACGGCTGGGACGCCTACCGCCAGAAGGTCTTCGCACGGCAGCTCGAGTTCGGCCTCTTGCCGCCCCAAACGCAGTTGTCGCGGCACGATCCGGACGTCCAGGACTGGAGGCGGCTTAGCCACGAAGAAAGGCGGCTCTACGCGCGCATGATGGAGGTGTTCGCAGGCTTCCTCGAGCACACGGATCACCACATCGGCCGCCTGCTCGCGTTCCTAGAAAAGAGCGGTGAGCTCGACAACACGCTCATCATGGTGGTCAGCGACAACGGTGCCAGCGCCGAGGGCGGCCCCCACGGCTCGGTGAACGAGAATCTGTTCTTCAACAACGTCCCCGAGATGCTCGCGGACAACCTGAAAGCCATCGATGAGCTCGGCGGGCCCAAGTGCTTCAACCACTTCCCGTGGGGTTGGGCCTGGGCCGGCAACACGCCCTTTCGCCGCTGGAAGCGCGAGACCTATCGCGGCGGGGTCGGCGACCCGTTCATCGTCCACTGGCCGCACGGCATCCAGGCGCAGGGCGAGATCCGCCATCAGTATGCGCACGTGATCGATCTCGTCCCGACCGTGCTCGACGTGCTCGAGATCGCCCCGCCGGCGCAGATCCGCGGCGTCACGCAGTCGCCCATCCACGGCACCTCGTTCGCACACACGTTTGCGGCGCGAACCGCACCGAGCAAGCGAATCACGCAGTACTTCGAGATGATGGGGCACCGCTCCATCTATCATGATGGTTGGCGTGCGGTGTGCCCCGTCCCGGGTCCCTCGTTCGCGGAGGCCGGCAAGGGCTTCGGAGAGGTCGTGATCACCGAGCAGAAGCTGCGCGAGCTCGATGCCCACGGTTGGGAGCTCTACCACGTCGCGAAAGACCCGGCGGAGACGCAGAACCTCGCCGCGCAGCAGCGAGACAAGCTGGTGGAGATGATCGCGCTCTGGTACGTGGAAGCCGGAAAGTATGGCGTGCTGCCGATCGACAGCCGCGGCACCGGGCGGCTCGCGGACGAACGGCCGCAGCTCACGCTTCGCCGCGAGCGCTACGTTTACCATCCGAACACCTCCATCGTGTCGAACAAGATCGCTGCGCGCGTGCTCAACCGAGCGCACAGCGTCACGGCTACGGTGAGGCTAGAGAACGGCGCGGAGGGCGTCTTGCTCTCGCAAGGGGGCTCCTCGGGCGGCTACTCATTCTACCTCAAGGACCATGCCTTGCACTACGCGTACAACTTCCTCGGGATGCAGCACTTCCACGTCGCCAGCCAGAAGCAGGTCCCGCCCGGTCGTCACGAGCTGCGCTTCGAATTCGAGCCGACGGGCGCGCCCGATGTCCAGCACGGCCGCGGAACGCCCGCGCGCGTGCAGCTCTACGTGGACGGGGCGCTCACGGCGCAGGCCGATCTACCCGTCACGATCCCGCTCGACATCGGGATCACCGAGGGACTCTCGTGTGGGCGCGATCAAGGCTCCACGGTCACGGCGGATTATGAGGGCCCCTTCGCGTTCACCGGCGAACTCGAGCAAGTCGTCGTAGACGTGTCCGGTACGCTGATCGAAGACCAAGAAGCGGAGTTGCGCCGTCTGATGGCCCACCAGTGAGGTAAACCGCATATCCGCCCGATCCAAGATCCGTCACGTCCGATTTCAATTTTGCAGACGCTCTCCACGGTTGCAGCCCCGGCCTGCATGCTGGCTTGCAGCTGCGGACTCACCGGCTTGCAGGCGCGTGAGCGAGCCTACGCACGGCCCGCGGCACAACCCGTGCACTTGCACGCAAGACACATTGCGAGACGAGGGGGATGGATGAGTAGCAGCGCGGAGCAGACAAGCAAGGACGTTCGGTCAGCAGACGACATGCCGTTGGGCGAGCTGCTGGCAGAAGACTTCCACACGCACGAGCGCAGTCTGGTGTCGCCGGGTTTCTGGGCTCTCGCCGCGCACCGCGTGGGCGCGCGCGTCGAGCGCGTCGCGACGCCGACGGCGCGTCGCACCCTCGAAACCGCGCATAAGCTGCTCGCGACCACGGTCGATTGGATCTGGGGAATCCGTGTTCCGCAGCACACGCGCGTGGGTCGGCGAGTTCACATCTGGCACTTCGGCTCATTGGTGCTCAACGCACGCTCGATCGGCAACGACGTGCACATCCGTCATGACACCACGTTCGGTCCGTTGCGCGCGAGCCATCAGGAGCGCCTGGAGACGCTGCCGGTGATCGCCGACGAAGTGGACATCGGTTCGGGCGCGTGCATCTTGGGTGGCATCGAGATCGGCCGCGGAGCGCGCGTGGGCGCAAATACCGTGGTGATCGAGCCGGTGCCGCCGGGCGTCACGGTGTTCGGTGTGCCGGGCCGGGTGATTCCGTCATGAGCGCCCCGCCCCCTATCGCGAGCGTCGACCATTCGCTGCCCGAGGGCGAGCGCAACGAAAACCCCGACGGGATCGGCCTCCTCGACCTGCTCGCCGAAGACTTCGCGACCTACCGTCGCGATCCGCTCGCGCCCGGTTTCTGGGCGGTCGCCGTCCACCGCTTCGGCAACTGGCGCATGGGTGTACGCTCCAAGCTGCTGCGCGCGCCCCTTACGCTCGCCTATCGGGCTGCATTTCAGGGCGTACTCGCGCTCTGGGGCATCGATCTCCCCTACAACGTCAAGCTCGGCCGGCGCGTGCGACTCGAGCATCACGGCTGTCTCATGCTCGGCGCCCATCAGATCGGCGACGACGTGGTGATCCGCCACTCCGTGACGATGGGCGTCCGCCAGCGCGGCGGGCGCGCCTTCCCCGTCATCGGCAATCGCGTCGAGATCGGCCCCGGCGCGTGCATCGTGGGCGGCGTGAAGATCGGCGATGACGCCTATATCGGCGCAAACTCCGTGATCTGTCACAACGTGCGCCCGGGCACCGCGCTGATCGGCATCCCTCCGAAGCCGGTCGATCTCGACACGATCGAGGCCGGCGCCGCGCCCTCGGCCTCCGTGAGCTCGAGCACCGTGAGCTCGGCGGCGTAGCCGGTTGCTCGCTCACCCTCGGAAGCGCGAAGCGCGCGGCCGACATGGGCGCCGCCGCCGCGCTTTCGAAGCCGTTCTCTCCGCAGCCTCCAACGCCGTGCAGCACGGTACGCCAGGATCCCCGGTGCGGTTACGGCTTACGGGCGACGAAGATCGCGTGGCGGTCGAAGTGCACAACGAGGGCACTATCCCCGACGAACTTCTGCCGTGCATCTTCGAGCCTTTCCGTTCGGGTCGCCTCTACGGGAGCCGGGGCTCGGGCCTCGGTCTCGGGCTGTTCATCGCGAGAGCGATCGCGAACGCGCACGGCGGCGGAGTCGAGGTCGACTCCTCGACCGCCGGGACGATGTTCCGCTTGGTGCTGCCGCGGCGACCGCCCCTGGACATGACATCTTCCTGAGCCGCTCTCGACACCACGACGCGTGACGAATTTAAGCTGCGCGTGGCGGCCTTGCCGGAGCGTCGCGCAACGCCTCAGCGAAGGCTCCGCTGTAGGAAGCGTAAGCGCCGCGAGCCCTCCACGTTCTCGCCTCATGGCGAGCGTGCGAGGGTTGTGACGTGTTGGCCCGTTTGCTGCACTGACGCTCGGCCGCGTGCCCTTTCCAAAAGCCACGCGGTGCAGCCGGTGCGCACCCGCCGAAGGCTCGAACGCGAGCCCTCGGCCGGTCCGTGCGAACTCATCAGGAGGCGAGCGCGATGACGGACAACGGGGTGATGATGCAGTACTTCCACTGGCGCAACGCCCCAGACGGGAAGCTTTGGACGCAGCTCGCGGAGCAGGCGCCCGAGCTCGCCAGTCGCGGCGTCACCGGCGTTTGGATTCCTCCCTGTTATAAGGGCGCCGCTGGTGCTGACGAAGTGGGTTACGGCGTTTACGATCTGTTCGATCTCGGCGAGTTCGATCAAAAGGGATCGCGCCGCACGAAATACGGAACGAAAGACGAGCTAGAGCACGCGATCCAGGCGTTGCGCGCGCGTCAGATCCGTGTGTATGCGGACGTCGTGTTCAACCACCGCTGCGGCGCCGACGGCACCGAAGAAGTGCAGGCGCGCCGGGTCGACCCGCAGGATCGCAATCAGATCTCGGAGGAGGTCCAGACGATCAAGGCCTGGACGCGCTTTACCTTCCCGGGTCGCGATGAGCAGTATTCCGCGATGAAGTGGAGCGCAAAGCACTTCATCGCCGTGGACTGCAACGCCGACGCGCCCGACGAACAACGCATCTACCTGTTCGCCGACAAGACGTTCTCCGGCGAGGTCTGCTACGAGCACGGGAACTTCGACTTTCTCATGGGCAGCGACGTGGACGTCTACGATCCGGAGGTCCGCGACGAGCTGTATGCGTGGGGACGCTGGTTCATCGAGACCACCGGCGCCGACGGTTTTCGCCTCGACGCCCTCAAGCACATCGCCGCGAGCTTCTTCAAGGACTGGTTGTGCCACTTGCGCGACCACTCTGGCCGCGAGCTCCCGGCGATCGGCGAGTATTGGTCCGGCGACCTCGGCGAGCTCAAGGCCTATCTGCAGGCCGCCGAAGGCGCCACGCGCCTCTTCGACGTGCCGCTCCACTTCCGCATGGTCGAAGCGAGCCGGATCGGGGCGGACTTCGACATGCGTACGATCTTCGACGGAACGCTGGTCGCCGACAGCCCAGAGCAAGCGGTCACCTTCGTGGACAACCACGACACGCAGCCCGGCTCCGCGCTCGAGTCCTGGGTCGAGCCCTGGTTCAAGCCCCTCGCTTACGCGCTGCTCTTGCTCCGGCGCGATGGCTATCCCTGCGTGTTCTATGCAGACTACTTCGGACACGCGGCAGGCGAACAGGAGGAGCTCGCCTCGCACAAGCTGCTGATCGACCGCATGCTCGACGCGCGCAAGCGCTACCACTACGGCGATCAGCACGACTACTTCGACCACCCGAACTGCGTC
>CAZYWR010000740.1:0-2485 GCA_964651185.1 uncultured Polyangiales bacterium | reverse complement strand
GATCCGAAGCAGAGCATCTACCGCTTTCGCCGCGCCGACGTCGCGCTTTACGAGCGCGTCAAGCGACAGCTCGTGCGCGCGGGCGCGAGCGTGCTCGAGCTCTCCACGAGCTTTCGCTCGCTGCCGGCCATCCAGGCGCTGGTGAACGCGGCGTTCGCGCCGCTCATGGCGGGGCAGCTCGAGCGCGGACAACCCGCTTACGTGCAGCTCTCGCCCTTTCGCGCGGCGCGCGCGCGGCAGCCGGCCATCGTGGCATTGCCCGCGCCCGCGCCCTACAGCGACTGGGGCAAGGTCACCAAGAAGCAGATCAACGCTTGTCTGCCGGACGCGATCGCGGCGTGGGTCGACTGGCTCCTGCGCAAGAGCGGGTACGTCGTGCAGGAGGGCGGCCGCGACATCGCGCTCGAGGCGCGCCACGTATGCCTGTTGTTTCGCCGCTTTCGCGCGCTGGGAGAGGACATCACGCGCGACTACGTGCGCGCGCTCGAGGCGCGCGCCATCCCGCATCTTTTGTCGGGCGGCCGCTCGTTTCACGCGCGCGAGGAGGTGATCGCCTTGCGGGCGGCGTTGACCGCGATCGAGTGGCCCGACGACGCGCTCGCGGTCTACGCGACGTTGCGCGGACCGTTCGTCGCGCTGAGCGACGAGGCGCTGCTGGCGTACAAGCTGCGCTTCGGACTCTCGCCGCTCGCGCGCGTCGAGCCCGACGCGCTCAGCGGCGACGCACGCGAGGTCGCGAGCGTGCTCGCGTTGCTCGGCGAGCTCCACCGGCAGAGAAACCGCCGGCCGATCGCGGAGACCCTCTCGCGCTTTCTGCGCGAGCTGCGCGCGCACGCCGGCATCGCGATCTGGCCGAGCGGCGAGCAGGCGCTCGGGAATGTACTGCGCGTGCTCGACTACGCGCGCAGCTACGAACGGCGCGGTCGCGCGAGCTCGTTCCGCGGCTTCGTCGAGTGGCTCACGCAACACGCCGACCTGGGCGAGGCGGCCGACGCGCCGGTGATCGAAGAGAGCAGCGACGGCGTGCGCGTCATGACCGTCCACGCCGCCAAGGGCCTCGAGTTTCCCGTGGTGGTGCTGTGTGATCCGGGCGCGCCGGTGCGCCCGGAACGACCTTCACGCTACATCGATCCCGGGCGCCGGTTGTGGGCGCAAGCCTTGTGCGATGCTGCGCCCATCGAGCTGCAGGAGCAAAACGAGCAGGTGCGCGATCACGACGAGGCCGAGTCGGTGCGCCTGGCCTACGTCGCCGTGACGCGCGCGCGCGAGCTTTTGGTTGTGCCGACGGTCGGCGAAGGCCGAGTAGACGGTTGGATCGATCTCCTACGCCCCACGGTGTACCCGCCGCCCGAACGAAGGCGTGCCCCGCAGCCCGCGCCGGGATGTCCGCGCTTCGGCGGGGATAGCTTGGTCTGCCGGCCGCTCGATCTCCCGCAAGGACCCGAGGCGAGCGTGGCGCCGGGCGAACATCTGCCTAGCGCGGGCGAACAGCGCGTGGTCTGGTGGGACCCGCACCAGCTCGATCTCGGCCGGCGCGCGAGCGGCGGCGTGACGCAGCAGGATCTGCTGCGCGCCGACGAGCGAGGCGCCGGCGAGCAGGGCCTCGGTGCCTATGGAGGTTTTCGCGAGGCGCGCGCCCTGGCGCGCGGGCGCGGCAGGCAGCCGAGCTTGAGCACGCGCACCATCACCGAGCTCGCCAAGCAGCCAGAGCTGCAAGGCGCCGCGTTCGGCGGCGGCGCGCAGCTCGATCCAGAGGCGGGGCCCCCAGACAGGCCGGACGCGCCCGGCGCAAGTGTGCTCGAGGCGCGACTCGCGTTGATCGACAGCGGGCTCGAGCGAAGCGGGCGGCCGAGTGGTCCGCGCTTCGGCGAGCTCGTCCACGCGCTGTTCGAGCACGCGCTCGCGAGCGGTGACGAAGGCTCCGCCGAGGACTCGCGGGCGCCGGCCCTCGCCCAGCTGGCGCGCTTCATCGGCCGTTCGCTCGGCGCACGTGAGGAGGAGATCGAGTCCGCGGCGAAGGTCGCAAGCGACGCGCTGCGGCACCCGTTCTTCGCGCGCGTGCGCGCGGCGCGCGCGCGCGGCGCGCTGTTTCGCGAGGCGCCGGTGAGCGTGTGCACGGCACCCGGCGCGCTGCGCGAGGGAGCGATCGATCTCGCCTTCCGCGAGCCGAGCGCCGAGGGCACGAAGCTCGTCGTGGTCGACTTCAAGACCGACCAGGTGCTCGCGCAGCAGAGCGTCTATGCCCGCCAGCTCGCGCTCTACGCCGATGCCCTGAGCCGCGCGCTGGGCGAGCCGGTCGAGTGCGTGCTCTTCCACGTGTAGCGCGCGGCCATGCGGCTCGAGCCCGCGCAAGCAAGCGCGGTCCTCCCGCCCGTGATCACGCCCGGCTGCAGCTCGCGTAGGCGGCGGGCGTACTCGATCTCTCGCGCGCTCCGGCGCACCTGAATCGTTCGGCGTTCACGTGCGCACGCCGCGTCCGCTCACC